>JBGQIG010000115.1:0-8291 GCA_041498365.1 Terriglobia bacterium
GACTCGTCATTGCTTTTTTTCGGTGTTTAGGCAACTATCTTGAGGCTACTCCGAAGCGGGACGACTTGGCACCTACGGAACAAATGCTGCCGCAGGATGAAACGACGAACCGCAGTCACTAAAGCCATGCAGTTTGCCGAAACTTCGCGCTGAGGTCGTCCGGATCGACGTCTTGCCGGGAGTTGTCATGGATTCATTATGGTGGCAGCGAATTGAACCGCAGGTCTCAACCCCGCGCCGGTTGGCCCATACGGCAAGGTCGACGGCAGCGCTTTCTCTAGATCCGCGTGGCATTGAGTGTTTCTAAAAGACTGGTTTAACTCTCTTGAGTTGACACCGCGCATTCGGACACGTACAAACCCTCCGATACGTATGCTCGGGCGCTTGACGAGGAATACAGCCAACGTGCCATGGCGTCCCGGTCTTTTTATGTGATTGCTGCTTGAGTTTGAACTGCAAGTCCCCCGAACGGAGGCGCAGGATCGAATGGAAACTACACCGGCCAGGCAAGAGCCTGCAGACGATCTGCTAAGTACAGATCGGATCCAATCCACTGTGGAAGAAGTAGTCGCGACGACGCCGTTTATCGACGTCCACACCCACTTGTTTCCCCCCGCGTTTGGCAGTCTGGGTCTGTGGGGTATTGACGATCTGCTCACGTATCACTATCTGGAGGCGGAGCTGTTCCGCTCATCCAGTATCTCTCCCGAGCGTTATTGGGAGCTCTCCAAACGAGAGCAGGCCAACGCAATCTGGCAGGCCCTGTTCGTTGAAAATAGTCCTGTCTCGGAAGCCACACGCGGCGTCATCGCGGTTCTCGATGCGTTCGACTTGCCGACTGACAACCCAGACCTCGAAGAAGCACGGTCATTCTTTCGAGCCCAAAGGACTGAATCGCATGTTTTCAAGGTCCTTCAAATGGCGGGGGTGAGCTCGGTGGTGATGACCAATGATCCCCTCCATCTTGAAGAACAGCGAGTCTGGATGAATGGCTCGCACTCCCATGCCGAGTTTCTGGCGGTATTGCGCCTGGATAGAATTCTCTGGGGCTGGGCCGGGCACTGGCAGAGTGTGGCCGAGCAAGGCTACGCAGTGGACGCGCAGGCAACCGGCAGATCGGTTTCCGAGGTGCGCCGGTTTCTCGCCGACTGGTACGAGCGCATGCGCCCCGTGTATATGGCGGTGTCACTCACCGACACCTTTCAATTCCCGGAAGACAGCATACAGGGCAAGCTCCTGAGTGAAGCGGTTCTGCCTTCGTGCCGGGAATTTGATCTGCCGCTGTCTCTCATGATCGGAGTCCGCCGCCAGGTGAATCCGAGGATTCGTCTGGCCGGCGATGCGGTGGGCAAAGCCGACCTACGAGCAGTCGAAAATATCTGCCGCGCTTATCCCGAAAATCGCTTTCTGGTGAGCGTTCTAAGCCGCGAGAATCAGCACGAACTCTGCGTATACGCGCGAAAGTTCAGCAATCTCATGCCTTTCGGGTGCTGGTGGTTCTTGAACAATCCTTCCATCGTGGAAGAGATCACGCGGGAGCGTATTGAATTGCTGGGGACGAGTTTCATCCCGCAGCATTCCGATGCCCGCGTGCTCGAGCAGGTCCTCTACAAATGGCGGAATACCCGCGCCACCATGGCCCGTATTCTCGCTGACAGCTACAGACTGCTGGCGCGCGACGGCCGCGCGGTCACGCGTCAAATTATCCAGCGCGATGTAACCCGTTTGTTCCGCGGGAACTTCGAAAAATGGACCAACATGCGTGGAAAGCTTTCGCACCCAGCTTGACCTGGTGCACTCCCGTTTGTCTATATTAGGTTGCGGGAAGTAACGTCACAAATAAGGAGAATGTCTTATGCCCACGATTACAACCAAAGACGGCACTCAGATCTACTACAAGGACTGGGGCGCAGGGCAACCCGTAGTCTTCAGCCACGGCTGGCCACTGAGCGCGGACGCATGGGAAGACCAGATGCTGTTTCTGGCCTCTCACGGCTACCGCTGCATCGCCCACGATCGTCGCGGACATGGCCGATCCAGCCAGCCCTGGGACGGCAACGAAATGGACACCTACGCCGACGACCTCGCGGCCCTGGTGCAAGCGCTCGACCTGAAGGATGCGATCCACGTCGGACACTCCACCGGCGGCGGCGAAGTCGCCCGCTACATCGGCCGCCATGGCACCAAACGCGTTGCCCAGGCCGTGCTCATCAGTGCGGTGCCACCGCTGATGCTGAAGACGGCTTCCAATCCTAGCGGTCTGCCGATGGAGGCATTCGACCAGATTCGCGCCGCCGTCCTCGGCGACCGTTCGCAATTCTTCAGGGACCTTAGCGCGCCGTTCTACGGCGCCAACCGGCCCGGAGCCAAGGTCTCGCAAGGATTACGGGACTCATTCTGGCTCCAGGGGATGGTGGCTGGACACAAAGCCGTCTTCGACTGCATCAAGGCGTTCTCCGAAACCGACTTCACCGATGATCTGAAGAAGTTCGATGTGCCAACGCTCATCCTCCACGGCGACGACGACCAGATCGTGCCGATCGTCGCCTCGGCGATGCTCTCCTCCAAACTGGTCAAAGGAGCCACGCTGAAAGTCTATCCGGGCGCGCCGCACGGCATGTGCTCGACCCTGAAAGACCAGGTTAACGCTGAGCTGCTCGAGTTCTTCCAACGTGCCAATCAAGTGGCAGCGTAACCGGACAATGACCTGGAACCTCCCCGCCCTGTCCCTCCAAAAACCGGAGGGACGAGGGCAGGGCACCCTCGAGCCAGGAGCTCTCCCATGCATGACTCCTCGAAGAAAGTCGCGCTGGTCACCGGCGCGAACAAAGGCATTGGTCTTGGGATAGCCCGCGAGTTAGCAAAGGCGGGCATGATCGTGCTTCTCGGCGCGCGCGATGCGGGTCTGGGTGAAGAAGCCGCTGCCAAGCTCCGGGGAGAGAACCTTGACGCTCACTTTGTCCACCTTGACCTAGTGAGGCCCGACACCATCAAAGCCGCAGCAGCCAGTATTGAAGCCCAATTCCAGCGGCTCGACGTACTCGTCAACAACGCTGGCATTGCAGATCAAGCCGACGGACCTCCGAGCGCTGCCGACCTGAACTCCGTCAAGCGATCATGGAGACGAATTTCCTTGGGACGCTGGCCGTCACACAGGCAATGCTGCCGCTCCTTCGGAGAGCACAGGCCGCGCGTATCGTGAACCTCTCCAGCGGTCTTGGCTCGATCAAGAAGAACGGTGACTCGGATTGGGACTTCGCCTCCTTCAAGCTGATCGGGTACAAGGCCTCGAAGGCTGCGTTGAACATGCTCACGGTGCAACTTGCTTACGAACTTCGCGACACCGGAATCAAAGTAAACTCCGTGTCCCCCGGTTTTATAGCGACTGACATGAATGGACATCGAGGTACGCAGACGATAGAAGAAGGGGCTGCCGGGCCCGTGCATCTTGCTCTTTTGTCGGCGGATGGCCCAACTGGGGGCTTTTTCGATCAGGCGGCCGGGTCCTACCCTTGGTGAGGATACACATGGGAACCCCGTGCTGAACCGAGTGAGCGCCTGAGAGTCGTGGCTGGTTTGTTCGACATCAAAGACTCCTGAGGCAGGAGGCCAGCATGTCAATTCGACCCGTTAAACGTGTTATTAAGTCTAAGCCGACTCTCGAAGGTGCGGGTGTGCATTTGCGCCGTGCATTCGGCTTCGGGAACACGAAGGACTTTGGCCCGTTCCTTCTCTTCGACGATTTCCGCAATGACGTCCCCGAGGACTACCTGGCGGGTTTCCCATGGCATCCTCACCGCGGTATCGAGACCATCACCTATGTCCTTGCCGGGACGGTGGAGCATGGCGACAGCATGGGGAATCATGGCGCGATCGCTGCGGGTGACGTGCAGTGGATGACGGCTGGGAGCGGAATCATCCATCAGGAGATGCCAAAAGGCGACCAGGCCGGCCGCATGCATGGGTTCCAGCTTTGGGCCAACCTTCCAGCCACGCTCAAAATGACGGCCCCGCGTTATCAGGAAGTGAAGGCGCTGGATATCCCGGAGATCACGGACGACGATGGCACTCACGTGCGGGTCGTCTGCGGAAAATTTTGGGGAAAGACCGGGCCGGTGGATGGAATTGCTGCCGAACCGATCTATCTCGACGTCTCAGTCTCGTCTGGCAGGCGAAAGACGCTCCCGGTGGAAACGACCCGCCACGCTTTCGCGTACGTGTTTGCGGGAAGCGGAAAATTCTGCAACGCATCGGGGCCCCTCACCGTGCCCACGGAAGCGGTGAAATGGCTGGACACCACGCCTCCCATCGAGGCGGACAATCGCTCACTCATACTCTTTGATCAAGGCGACGAGGTCACAGTGCAGGCCGGCGACGACGGGATCCGGTTTCTCCTGGTCTCGGGAAAACCTCTTGAGGAACCGGTGGCGTGGTACGGTCCTATTGTCATGAACACCCAGGACCAGCTCCGGCAGGCATTCGAGGAACTCGAACAGGGGAAATTCCTGAAGCAGCTCTGATTCGGGGACACTTGCCGCTTCCCCGGCGCGGCGGCAGTGGACTAGCATCCGTCGTCATCCTTCCATCCATCCACGGTCTTAGCCAGAGGATGCGTCCGGCAGGCTCAAGCCAAATCTTTCTGCAGCGCGAGCCTTCGCTCTGGCGGCCTCTTCTTCCCGGTTCTTGGGCGGCGCGCTGGTTTCGAGCGAACGAAGAAGACGAGTCGAGATGCCGGCGATTTCATCGACCGCCGCGAGGAACGAGGCCTGGTTTGCCTTCGACGGTTTATTGAATCCAGTGATTTTTCTCACGAACTGGAGCGAAGCAGCTCGAATCTCTTCAGGAGTTACCGGCGGATCGAAGTTGAACAGGGTTTTGATATTCCTGCACATTCACCATGACCTCGAAGATTGCTGAGCGCCCGGGCGGTGTGAAAGGGCGCCAGTTTGCTTTTGGGCAGGCTCTATTCTAACAAGTCGGTCGCGTCAATGCGCAGATGAGTGGCCATCCAGTGGGGTCAGGTTGCGCGATGCCTGCGTGCAGCCGATTGTTCGCTGGCATGGTCACTCTATCGGTACGCTGCGACCTTATTGTCTGGCTGAGGGAGTGGAGTGGCGGCGGTAATCTGGTAGTCCTCGTAGTCAATGGCGAAGACGGCGTGGCCCCCCAAACGAATCGTAGTCGTGCTGCGATTGGACCTGGGAAGCCAGAAGTCGCCCACTTTGGTATAGACCTGTTCTATTTTTGTATCTTTGGTCCAGAAGGAGGGATTTTTCGCGGGCTCCCCTTCAATCCGCACTACGGCAAAGTCCGCCGCATCGACCCAGATTCGACCGCGGTATAGAAGTTTGTTCTGCGTCCGGGGCTCAACCGCAAGAATGTAGAGCGCAGTGGGCGGCGTTTCCTCGAGCCCCACCAGCGCGAAGCTATAGTTATCCTGATTGAGAGCTACGCGGCGCTGATTCTCTTCGCTGAGCGCCTCTCTCTCACTCTGCAGCATCTTCTTGAATACTCGATCAATCAGCAGCTTAGAGCCGGTTTCAGACCGCACCGTAAATTGTTTTATCCCGGGAGATTTGTAGCTCACATCCACGACCATTTCGGCGGTACGGGAACCGGGGAAGCCACGGTACTCCAGTCGATAAGTCCGGGTGCCCCGGTAAGCGCCAAGCGCGCGGGAGCGTTCAAGGTTTCTCCGGACCAGGTTGTTCACCACTTCTGCCGTGCCGAGATTAGCGCGAAACCCGGGCACGGTCGGGCTCGATGGTTGTGCCCCAGCAGGTTGGCATACGCCTATACAGATCAGGATAGGCAGTCCTACGAGAGCGATCTGGCAGGGCATTTTCATTAGCTGTCGCCAGAATAATACCGCCCAGCCTTTGCGGAGTGTTCAATTTTGACCAGTTTTTCTCAGCCGGGAATATGACAATTTCCCCAATTGGCACCGTTATTGGGGCGACGGCCTGCACAACAGACTTCGCGGATCCAGGAAATCCAGAGAACCGGCAGTTCCGGGCGTTCGACCTCCGCCCTGCTTATGCAAGACCGCCTAAGGAGGGCGCAACCGAGTGCGCGTTCATCTCATTAATCCAAGCGAAGTTTCCTTCGGTACAGCTGTCATTACTCCTCGCTGGCTTTATGTCCTGGCCGCGGCTACACCCGCAAGCTTCGGCGATCCCTGCCTGGTCGATGAAACCCTGGCTGCCGTCGACCCGCTCAATATTCAAGCGGGAGATATTGTCGGCATCGGCATTCACACCGCGAACGCGCTTCGCGGCTACGAAATCGGGAAAATGGCTCGCGCTCGCGGCGCACACGTTGTCTTTGGAGGCATTCACGCAACTCTCTATCCTGCCGAAGCGCATGAGCTTGGGGGCGCACATGCAGTTGTCAAAGGCGATGGAGATGTAGTGTGGGCGAAGGTATTGGCGGACTGCTGCCAGGGAACTCCGCAGTTGATCTACGAAGGGGGACGGATCGAGGCTACGGAATTCCTGCCTGCACGCTGGGATCTGGTGCCCCGGAAGAGCTACATGTGGGCGTCGGTGCAGACCGTCCGAGGCTGTCCCAAGCATTGCTCCTTCTGCTCGGTATGGCGGACGGACGGGCAGCGTCCCCGGCAGCGTGCCTCGGACGTGGTAGTGGAAGAGATCGTCCAGCTGCGCCGGCTGGGATTTCGCTTCATAGCACTTGCCGACGACAATTTCTATCCCGTAACCCTGACCGACCTGCGCCTGGCCGCCGAGCAACACAATACCCACCGACTCAACGAACTCAAAGCCATCCGGGCGGAACGTTTTGCCCTCATGGCGCGCCTGGCGCAGCTTCCCCCAGACACAATTTTCTTTACTCAGATCACTATGGAAGCGGCGGAAGACACCGAATTCCTCGATGCCATGCGCGCGGCGAATATCAAGGGCGCGCTGGTGGGAGTGGAGTCCGTGACTCCGGAGGGGCTGAAGGACGTCTACAAAGAGTTCAACGCCGCTGGAGCGGACCTAGTGGAGCGACTGAGAACATTTCGCCGCCACGGGGTTTACGTGCTGGGGTCGTTTATTTTTGGCTTGCCCAGTGATCGCCCCGAGACCTTCGACGCCACGGCCCTGGCTGCGGCCCAGGCGGAAGTGGCTTTTGCCCAGTTTGTGACATTGACTCCCTATCCCGGCACTGTGGACTTTATCCGCTGGGAGAAGGAGATGGCGGCTTCCCCGATACGGATCGCGGGAATTCCAATCACCCGGCGCTGGCTCATTCCTCCTGCCCTTCGGCCCAAGCTCTACTGGGCTCACCCAACTATGTCCGCCGAGGAAGTTCGCCAGCGGACGCAATCGGTTTGGGATACTTTTTACAGCCTGAAATACATTTGGGCGCGTTCCGGATTCATAAAATCCATGCGTGCCCGCCTCTGTTTCGTCTTAATCTCGAAAATCTACCGGCAGATGTACGCCGATACCGGCATCGCCACCGACAGTGCGCGTGTCTCGAAATCCGCTCGTTGGGCCCGCTGGCTGGCCAAACCGTGTCAACGGCTGTTTGCCGCTCCTCCTATGCCGCATCTCAGATTGCCGGAAGCGTGGAGCAGACCTGTCCCGCTGGAGCAGACAAGCTCGGTGAGCTAGCTCAACCAACGACAAGCTGATAGCTCACGGCGGTCCCACGCTGCGGGCTTTCCGCCGCATCCCGACGCCATTCAGTCCGGAAATGGTTTGTCCAGCAGCGTCCACCGTGCCACCACTGAACCCTTTGCGTTACGCCTTCTCTTCGTCCATGTGGCAGCGAAAGAGCAGGCCGGAAATCCCACCAACATTTCGCGATTCATCAGAATTTCACGTTTTTGTAACCTTCCCGTAACACTACAGAAGTACAAGTTACGGTACTCATGAAGTTGCCGGGCGGCCACGCGGTAAGTTGCTAACCCTAACGCCTTGTTGTGTTTGCAGGCGGTGAAGTGACGTGGCCTAGGAAATGTGTGGCTCCAGAGCACAAATCGACCCAGTGAATCCTCTGCCAAGGCCAGAGGCAAAAGGAGAAATGATGAAGTCCGTTCTCAGGTGGTGCGTAGTTCCGCTGTTGGCTGGAACGCTGGTGGCGCAAACTGCGGCTAAACCCAGAGCCAAGAAGGCGGCCACCAAGCCTGCCCAGCCCGCCGTGACCCTGCAGGATTTGCAATCTTTACGCGATGCGCTGGCTGCCCAGCAGCAACAAATCGAGCAGCTCAAGCAAGAAGTGCGCCAGAAAGATGAGGCCTGGCAACAGGCTCAGCAGCAACTGCAGCAGGCTCAAACCACGGC
>JBGQIG010000116.1:0-8150 GCA_041498365.1 Terriglobia bacterium
CGCAAACTTGTTCCAGCAGCTACGAGGGGAGTGATCTTTGTCGTCGCGTAGAAACGCTGAAAATTTCAGCATGTCTTTCCGGTCGATATCCTCGACGAACACCTTCCGACAGGACTCGGCGAAATAGGCGAGCGTGGTCGAGTATGCGGAATACGTCTTCGGCTTCTTTGACAGTTTGACTTCTTCGAGATAGGACGTGATGGCTGCCGCGAGAGAGTGCTTGTCCTCTCCGTTGACCATCCGCGAGGAGTTGGGGACTTCCAGCCCGTGCTTGAGGGCAGTGAGTTCAGCCTGCTTCGCCAGCCGGGCCGACTGGGCATCAGCAGCGTTTTTGCCGACCGCGAACCTTTCCCGTTTCTTGCCCTCGCGATAGTCCAGATAGTAACTGCCTTCTGGATGCCGCTCTTCCCTGCCGTTCACCATGACCACATCCGGGCGGATGCGACCGTTGGCGGCTTCAACGACCGGGCAGTACCGGAGCCCGCCGTTGACCATGACCCGCTTCGTTAGATTGACCAGCCTGCCCTGACCCATAGACCCCTCCTCTGATCAGCAGCAGGGGAGGAAATCGCTGATCTGTGTATCAGCTTAAGGTATCATTTAAGAGGAGTCAAGCTAAAATAGGCATTTGGCGTGGATTTCATGAAAGGCTGGCGGAGAGAGTGGGATTCGAACCCTGGAGCGAATGAGCCTGGGGATGGGCATCTGCTGCTATAGCTGTAGAGACCGAGATTCGAAGGCAGATAAGCAATTTCGTTTACAATGAGGCAGTTGCGTAGGCGGTTTAATGCAAAACGTGCTCTTAAGAAGCGAAATTGGAACTGAAATTGGGGAACGCCGGATTCGTAATTCCAGGGGTCCCACAATTAGCGTTTTACAATCGTCCACCCGGCCAACAACCATTCCTGAGCCATCTAGCAATCATTTTGGGATCGAACCGGAGACTCGCGCCAACACGAAATGACGGAATCCCGCCGGATTTCGCGTGCCGGTAAATCGTCATAGGGCTTACGTTGAGCAAAGTCGCGAGTTCCCTGACCCTTATCGCTTGACTTGATTTCCCTCTCTCGACAATTTCCGCCAGTCCGGAGGCTGAGACGGTTTCGGGAATGTCCGTCCCAGCGCCAGGGTTTGACCGTTCTTGCGACGCTGGGGCAGACCTCAAGCTGCTACGACTCACGTCATTTCTCCTAAAAAAATACCCGGATAAGCCACATATCGTTAAGCGCAGCTGGCTCCCCAATATATCCTAATTTGGGATATTAGTAAACAACAAGATAGGAAAGGAGGGCTCCACACGAGGAAAGCCCCTGAAAAGCAAAAGATACACCCAGGAGTACAGGTCCTTCCTAGGACGCCTCAAAGCGGCACGCGAGAGGGCAGGCCTCACGCAGGTACAGGCCGCGCAGGCCCTGGGCCGCGCGCAATCGTACGTATCCAAGTGCGAATCCGGTGAGCGGCGCGTTGATATCGTTGAACTGAAGGAATTCGCACGTCTGTACGGGAAGGACTTGTCATTCTTCGAGTAGTTGTAATGCCGCCATCTTCCGTCCTTCACGTGCTCCGCCACCGCTCCCAAAGCACGTTGAACGCATTGCGAGATTACACTCTTCCGGCAGAATGCCGGTTATGCCGTCTGCCGAAGCCTTCGGTTGATGTTCTCGTACCTGCGTGAATGTCGACGATACTCTTTTGTGGCTTCTTCCATGGCTTCGCGTTCCGTTTTGTACACGACTGCGTTTCCGCGCGGCCGCCGCAATGGTTCATCAAAAAATGGCCACCGTAGGTGTTGGAAAACAAGCACCTTTCCATCAAATCCTGCGGGCTGCACTACCTCTGATGCCTTAGGAACGATACGCCCGAGTTCTTCGTCATAACAGATTCCGGAAACCCATCCCATAATCGACTACCTCCACAAATAGGAGACGCAGTGAATCGTCAAATCCGACCGGATATCAGGCGGAAACCAAGAATGCTGAGAGAAATTAGTTCCAGGAAAAGGTGAACGAGCCTTGGAAGGGGCTCGTCGATCTGGGAATGCCGAGACAGATGGATGGAGAGGGGGATTCAAACCCTCGGGATGAACGGAGTCGAAAAGGCGACTTTAGTTGGGGACTCCTGTCGGGAGCGCACGTTTCGCTCCGTCTCTAGTTCGGAAGGCGAGTGAGGCCCAACGGGTAAGAGTCACCTGAAAGCGTGGACTCGTGTTTTGCGTGACTGATCGCGATGACCTCAAGCGAAGAGTAACAGAGGGTCCCGGACTAGCTACTACAGTTACCAACGACGATGGAAGGAGGATTTTATGACCAATGCCTGAGCAAAGTTTCGAGCCTTTATTCGATTGCCAAGAGACGGCACGCCTTTTGCATTTACATCCGAAGACCGTCGAGCGCCTGGCGCGGGAAAGGGCTCTCCCGGCGGTGAAAGTCGGCAAGCGCTGGCTGTTTCGCGCCTCCGAGCTGGACGCCTGGCTGAGCTCCGGCGTACATTCGAAATGCCATCCGTGCCGTTGCAAGGGGAAGGAGTTGTAACCTTGAAACGAGCACGGTACCAAGCAGGATCTTTGACAATTCGCAAGCGCAAAGCGGGATCCGTATGGGTCTGGCGCTGGCGCGAACACCTGGCAAATGGAGGACGAGTCCATCGCAGCTCGATCGTGGGCACGCTGGCCGACTATCCCACGGCATCGGCCGCCCGCAAGGCGATTGATCCGCGACGACGGTCGATCAACCGGCAGAGCGGCATATCGCTCACGGTCGGGGCCCTGGTCGAGCACTACCGGGACAAGGAGTTGCCGGAGGAAAGGAGTGAACAAAAGGCACACTCCACCAAGCAGTGCTACCGCTCGATACTCGAAACCTGGATCTTGCCGCATTGGCAATCTCACAGGCTCACCGAGGTGCGCACGGTCGAGGTGGAGGAATGGCTCCATTCCCTGCCTCGCTCCCGCGGCACGCGGGCCAAGATCCGGGGCGTCATGCATGCCCTGTTCAACCATGCTTTGCGGTACGAATGGCTGGACAGAAACCCGATCTCGCTCGTACGCCAGAGCGGCAAACGGGAACGAACGCCCGCCATCCTGGAGATCGAGGAAGCCTATGCCCTGCTCGGTGAGCTTAAAGGCCGGGAGCACGTCATGGTGCTCATCGATCTGGGGACGGGTCTCCGGGTCAGCGAGCTCCTGGGCCTCCAGTGGCAGGACCTGGACTTCGAGGGACTCGAATTCCGGATCACCCGTTCGATCGTCGATCAGGTGGTGGGTAACTGCAAAACCGAAGCTTCGCGCAAACCCATGCCGATGCACAGCGCGATGGCCGAGGCTTTGTGGCTCTGGAAAGAGGCGAGTCTCTACACCCGTCCGGAGGACTGGGTCTTCGCCAGTCCTTTTACCCATGGCCGGCTGCCGTTTCATCCCGACAGCTTGCTGCAGCGCCAGATTCGCCCTGCCGCCCGGCGCGTTGGCATCGTCAAACGCATCGGCTGGCATACGTTCCGGCACACGTTCTCTACTTGGCTCAAAGCCAACGGCGAGGATGTCAAGACGGTGCAGGAACTACTTCGCCACGCCAACCCGCGAACGACACTCGAGGACTACACGCAAGCGGTCAGCTCACTCAAGCGCAAGGCGCAAAAGAAGGTGATGACCATGGTGCTCGGTGCCAAGCAAAGGCGACGCGCTTAATGTTCCCTTAATGTTCCCCGCTGAGTTTTCTGCTGCGGGCTAACCGACTGAAAAATTTGGTGGACCTGGTCGGGATCGAACCGACGACCTCTTCCATGCCATGGAAGCGCGCTCCCAGCTGCGCCACAGGCCCACGTGAGAAGACACGACCGTTTTACGAGGGGTTTGAAGCCAACACAATTCTCGCCTACCGGCTGGGGTTAGTCAAACCGCGAGGCGCATACCTGCATCTGTATTGCCGGTAGTGGGTCAGTTTGGAATTCTGGTGCTCTCACACGGGCACTTTCTGGAATTTCGCGATGGATGTCGTGTATTCGCAGAACTAACGTTGGGTTGATTATTTTGGGTGGAGCAGCGCTTTAGCGCTGCAATGAGGCGGTATAGTGCGTTGCGGCTTCAGCCGCTGAGGTACCTCAGGGGCTGAAGCCCATCGCAAGACGTAGGCTCTCTGCAGGCCTGAAGGCCTGCTCCACCCTTTGGCAGACATGCCGGGGATTTCAAACTGACCCACTACCGTATTGCCGCGTCCATTTTGCGAAAGCCGGGAAACTTAGTATTCTGATGGACGCTTGCGGCGACCTCAATGAAACCAAGCTCGATCTTACGTGTGCGGTGTTTGTTCCTGTTGCCGCTTTGTCTTGCAGCCAGCGCTCAGGTCGCTTCTACAGGCCCGCCTGCCCAGGCGCCGGTGTCCTATACATCGGCGAGCCAGCTTAACTCGCTGCTGTCGCAGCTGGAGCAGGCGTCGCAGGGGGCACAGTTGGATTTGGCCAAACTGCGCATCGAAAAATGGAAGACTGACTCGGGCAGCAAGCGGCAGGCTCAGGGAAATGTGGATTCCATTCAGCGTAATCTGCAGTCGGCGTTGCCGGAGATCATTGCGGAATTGCGGGCCTCTCCCGAGAACCTCACTTCCACTTTCAAGCTCTATCGCAATCTGGACGCGCTTTACGATGTGTTCGAATCGGTAGCCGAGTCGGCGGGAGCGTTCGGTTCCAGGGATGAGTTCCAGTCGCTGGAAAACGATGTCAGCGCATTGGAGAGGTTGCGACGTTCTTTTGCTGACCGTATGGAAACTTTGGCGGGAGCCAAAGAAGTCGAAGTGTCCCGTTTGCGCGCAGCGCTGCAGAATGCACAAGCCGGAACCACGCCGCCGCCGCCAAAGAAAATTGTTGTGGACGACACTGCGCCCGTGAAGAAGCCGGTCAAGAAGAAACCGGTGGCCAAACCCAGCGCCAGCACAACCGAGACTCCTCCCAGCAAACCGCAATAGGTACTACCCTGACCGAAAACTTGGTAGTTTGGGTTTGAAGGATTGACCAATGACGAGGCTCTACTTCGCGTCCCTTGCGTCCTCGGCGATCAAGAGCCTTTAACCGCAAAGACCGCAAAGGACTTTGCAAAGAGCGCTAAGAACTGCGTTCGATCATGCCCAGACTGCTTCGCCTTCTCGACATCCTTCCGGCCCCATATCGTCCCTAAGATGTTGGAATCGCTATACTTACTGACCTGGAACTCTCCCTGCCATAGCGGGGTCTATAGATATAGACAAGCGCATCGGCCGGGAGCGGACGAATTTTACTTTTGGGCTGGCGGTTGGAAAAGAACCTATAATGGGGGTGACGCCATGAGATCCATGGCGGGAGCAACCACCTTGGGTGATCTTGCAGGTGCGATAGGAATCCGGACTCAGGAATCGGCGATCGTGGCCGAACTGAAGGCGGGATCCGAGGAAGCTTATGCCTGGCTCATCGGCGAGTTTCATCAGCCGATCTACAGCCTGGTGTATCGCATCGTGGCCGATCCCGCGGATGCCGCCGATACTACGCAGGAAGTCTTTTTGAAAGTGTTCCGGGGAATGAAGCATTTTCACGGGGAGTCCAGCCTGAAGACCTGGATCTACCGCATCGCGGTGCACGAGGCCTCTAACCGGCGGCGCTGGTGGTTCCGGCACAAAGCGCGCGAAACCTCGATCGAGCCTACCCCGGACGAGAGTGGCCTGGGTGCATCCGGAATACGCGATGCGCTGGTGGACGAACATGAATCGCCCTTCGACCTGGTCGCTCACGAGGAAGTTCGGGCGCGGGTCGAGGAAGAGTTGCGGCAGGTGTCCGAGCCTTACCGCACCACGGTCATCTTGCGCGACCTGGAAGAAATGTCGTACGAAGAGATTGCGGAGATTACCCAGGTGTCGCTGGGTACTGTGAAATCGCGGCTGACGCGCGGCCGGGAAGCGTTGCGGGGCCATCTTATGGCCTACGTAGTGGAGAATGGCCAAGACCTGGGTTTGCGAGTTCCCGAAGATGCAGCCGAAGGACCGGAAACAGGTTGTGGTATGTCTGCGATTGAGGTGACGCGATGACGTGCGCCCAAGCCAAGCCGCTGTTCTCGCCCTACCTCGATGGGGCCGTGACCGGCAAGCAAATGCACGATCTCAGCCACCATCTTGAATCCTGCGGTCGATGCATGCAGCAGTATGTTTCGCTGCGGCAGACGCAGCAGTTGCTGGCCCGGATCGGCCCCCGGAAAGCCCCGGCCGACCTGGCATTGAACCTTCGAGTCGCGATCTCGCAAGAGGTAGCACAATCGAAGCAGCGGTATCTGGATGGCGTGCTGGTGCGCTTGCAGAATGCCCTCGACGTCTTCATGGTGCCGGCGACGGCCGGTCTGGCGGCGGCGGTAGTGATCTTTGTGGTCCTGATGGGATTTCTGGCGCCCCTGCAGGCGGACAATTCCGACGTTCCCTTGATGCTTCACACCGCACCGCAGCTGCAACAGTCAGCTTTTGGATCGGCGCTGGATTCCATCAACGACGACTCGCTGGTGATTGAAGCTTATGTGGATTCGACGGGGCGAGTACAGGATTACCGGATTCTTTCCGATTCCAAGGAAGACGCGACGTTGCTGCCGCAGGTGAAGAAAAATATGCTCATCTTCACCACCTTTACGACGTTCCGTCCCGCGCTCTCTATGGGCCGGCCCACCACAGGGCGGGCAGTGTTGTCTTTCTCGCGAGTCAGCGTGAAGGGGTAGCACTCCTGGCGTGGGCCCTGGCGGGCCACAGGGGCTCCGAATAAAAAACTGCAACAGCGCGCATTGATTCTCCGACGGGCACCCCTTACACTTAACTTTAGATCGTAGCCCGCATACCGGCCAGCCTGCAGGAGGTTTCCCTGAGTCGTAGGTTTAGACGTTCGCTATTCGCGGCCGTGCTCGCCCTGCTGGCGGAGCTGTCGCCGGCCCAGAACCAGAGCCCGGTGGCGCTCGACACCAGCGAGACGCTGTTCATGGTGCTGACCGCAATCAACGCCTGTGGATACGATCAGGAGCTGGGCGTCTCCGACCCGCTGCGGTCGCGAGTGCGCTCAGAAGTCGCCCGTGCCCGGCAAAATTCACAGGAGGCCAGGGACGCCACCCAGGCCATGTGCCAGTTCTATGTGGAGCACCAGCAGCCGGATACCTCAAAGATACTTGCCCAATACGTGTCCCTTGCGCTTTACCTGAACCCGCCGCCCAATTGGACCGCGAAAGCCAAGGAAGCGGACTTGCCTCCAGACGTCACGCCCGTGCTGGGGATTCTGCCTTTATTGCAAAAAGTCTACGAGACCACGGGCCTGCATGGCATATGGGAGGGAGATCATCAGGCCTACTCTGCGCTGACAGAGCGCTATCACCAGCCCCTGGCCAAGATGTTGTTCGACACAGAAATTTACCTCAAGATACCGTCGGCCACCCGTCTGGGCCGGGATTTCACGGTTTACATCGATCCCATGGGCGCGCCCGGGCAGACCAACGCCCGAAATTATGGATCGAACTACTATGTGGTAATTTCGCCGGGCACCTCGTCGTCGCTCAAGATGGATCAGATCCGGCATACCTACTTGCACTACTTGCTGGATCCGCTGGCCATGAAATATCCGACAACGATGAAGCGTCTGGAGCCCTTGCTGGCTTCAGTCAAGACGGCTCCGATGGACGAAAGCTTCAAGAGCGACGTCTCCCTGCTGGCCACCGAGTGTTTTATCCGGGCGATTGAGGCACGCACCGCAGGGTCGGGCAAGGCGCCCGAGACCGAGCGTATCGAAGCCATCGAGAATTCATCGCAGCAGGGCTTCATCCTGACTGCGTATTTTTATGAAGCGTTGGTAAAATTTGAAAAGGACCCTGCCGGCCTGCGCAATGCTTACGGCGATATGGTGAGCGACATCGACCTGAGAAAAGAGCAGAAACGCGCGGCGCAGGTCAACTTCGCCTCCACCTCCCAACCCGAGTTATTGCACCTTTCGCGTCCGCAGGAGGGCAAGCTTTTGCTTACTGCCGAGCAGCGGCTTTCGGCGGGCGACGCCGCCAGCGCCGAAAAGCTGGCTCAACAGGCGCTTGAAGAAAAGAGTGAGGATCCGGGGCGGGCGCTTTTTATCCTGGCAGAAGTGGCCACTCACAATTCTGATATCCAGGGTGCGCGGAGTTA
>JBGQIG010000117.1:0-8147 GCA_041498365.1 Terriglobia bacterium
CTCTTCTGGTCAGCCTTAGCCGCGTACATCTCGTGGTCCGCGCTGTCGAGGAGGCCGTCCAGAGTCTTACCTTCCGACCACTCCGCGACACCAATGCTCAGGCTCAATTCGAAACGTTCAAGATGTCCTGCCCGGTTCCATTCCGCCAGACCGGTTCTTATTCTTTCCACTACGTGCACGGCATCGGCGCATGACGTGTCCGCTAATATGATCAGGAACTCGTCTCCGCCATAGCGAAAAACCGCATCCGAGCCGCGAACTGAATGTCTCAGCAGAGCTGCGGTGTTGGCCAATACCACATCGCCGGTCAAGTGGCCGAATCGAGTGTTCACGTCTTTGAAGTGGTCCACGTCGATCAGCATGAGGGTGAGCGGCTTCTTTGAACGCCGGGCCTGACTGATGAATCTGCCCGCCATATCTTCGAGAGAATGACGGTTGTAGATTTCGGTAAGCGGGTCGGTGAAGGACTGCTGCTGGACTAGTTCTTGTTGAATGGTGCGGGAGATCAACTCCTCCCGGAGCCGGCGAATTTCGATGCGCCGGGACACGAGATAGGTATTAAGCAAGGCCAACAGGGCCACCAGCCCTAGCACAAGCGGCCGGGACACGGTGATTTCAAAGTGAATGTTGCCTTGCTTGAGAAAGGCCGCCGGGAAGAGTATGGCCAGAAGCCCGGCGCCGACCAGCAGGCCAGCCAGGGACACGATCAGCCACAGCTCTCCATCTCGCTTCTCGAGCTGCGAGAGTTGCTGGCTAACCCTCGCCAGAACACCTTCAGTTTGTGAATGCATCGTGTAAATCGCCTGGAATAATTCGGCCTAGCGTCTGAGTTTAGCGGTTTCTAATGTTCTGCGCCCCGGTACGAAAGTAACGAAATTACGCCCAGGGGTCTCGTAGAGCAATCCCCTACGCAAGGCACCTGGGAACTGGGATGGACCTGCGACCGAATGATGGCGGATACAGGGCCAGGAGGTTGATCGATTCCTCTGCCGCCGTTGTGCTAGATTCACCGATGGGGCCCTTAGCTCAGCGGTTAGAGCAGTGGACTCATAATCCATTGGTCCCAGGTTCAAATCCTGGAGGGCCCACCAACCTGCTCACGGGTGGCAAAGAGGGGTGGGGTGGGGTGGGGTGGGGTGGTATGGAAAATTGCGATTCGGGCTACCGCACCGTTGCCGCGATAGCCTCAGTCAGCGCATCCACACTTGCACAGGACGCGTGACGGTAGATGGCCTCGCTGATCGGCCACATGTGTTCTTTTAGTCGAATTACGGATTCGTACTTGCCTTTCGAGACCCGCTCTTCTCCCCAGGTTTCATAGAAGGGTTTACCTGAATCCGGGCCGGGCGACCTGAGTCCAGAGATCTTTCTCAGACATTCCACTCGAAAGTATTCTTTTCCGAATGCGGCGATTCCCTGCCGGACTTCATCCCTGAGCTCCACATAGGCTTCGGCGGCATTCAGTTTCCGATTCAGCAGCGAGTCATCCAATCCAAAATGCAGACACCGACTGCCGTGAAGGTCCTGAGAATTCTGCGGACGCTCTGCCAGGCAGAACTCATAGTTTGCGATGACTTGGCCGGTGGCCCGTTGCGCCATCAGGACAGCGGCATTCACCAGCACCCGACAGATGTCGTGCGCCGGATTGAATCCTTCGGTGGCATCGCCGGCGACAAAATCAATTGTGTTGCGGAGGAAAGAACTGGTCATGGTGTCGACGATATGGAGAAAGAGAGAGCAGTCTCTTTCCAGAATCGCACGATAGATCTCGGCATCGGAGACAAGACCGAAAATTTCGCCTGGCTGCGCGCCTAGTCCCCTGATCAATCTGGAAGTGGAGGGTACTCGGGAGGCGCCATGACCGCCAGAGCCATCGGTTACTACGTAAACTCGCGGTCTGTATTCGGACATCCAGCCAAACACCTTCAACTCGTGCCCGGGATGACCGACGACCAGCGCCGGGCAGTTAAACCGCTCAAAATCCTCGGGTGCACATAAGGAAGAAAGTGGCACGAGCTGAGGTTTCCTCCGGAATGCAGGATCAACGGCAGCCCGCGAAGGTTGATGGCAACCCCATCTCAGGACCGGAGCGTAACTGCCTCGCTGCCTCCGAGTCTCAGATTCGTGCCAGCAAAGCACAAGGTAAACAGTCACATCACGACCCAACTGTGGCCATAGCTTCCTCCCGAAATGGGTCCGGTTTCAATTCGGGACTGGCCCTTCCACACTTTGAGGAAGCACTAAAGGCTCGATCGAGGTCGGCAAACTGGCCGACAGGGCAGGCTCATCGCAAGCTCAGGGATGACCCTTGGCATAAGAGGCAGAAGTTTCAGACCGGCCCACTCCCCATTTCCTGCCGTTCGGATGTACACTCTGCGGTCTATGGATAAACTATCGCGGCGCACAATGCTGAAGGGTGCGGCTCTCTCCGGAGTCGCTATGGCTTCTGTCCCGTCTATGTCGTGGTCGGAGCAGACCGTTCCGGTGCAGCGCAAAGGCCGGATCAAACAGTCAGTCTCCCGCTGGTGTTACAAGGAGACTCCGCTCGACCAGCTCTGCGCCTACTCCGCCCAGATTGGTTTGAAGGCGGTTGACCTACTCAATCCGGAGGAGTACGAAGTGCCCCGGCGCTACGGTCTGGTGTGCAGCATGGGGTATGCCGGAGGCGGCGAGCTGGTCAGCGCCCTGAACCGGGTCGAGAATCACGCCAAAATTGAGGAAGGATTTCGCAAATACATCCCCCTGGCGGCCAAGGCCGGGGTGCCAAACGTGATCACTTTTTCGGGCAACCGCAACGGTATGTCGGATGAAGAAGGGGCCAAGAACACCATCGCGGGCCTCAACCGGGTGAAGAAGATTGCCGAGGACCACGGCGTCGTCATCTGCATTGAACTGCTTAACAGCAAGGTCAACCACAAAGATTACATGTGCGATCACTCCGCCTGGGGAGTGCAGGTGGTGCAAGCGGTCAACTCGCCGCACGTCAAGCTGCTCTACGATATTTATCATATGCAGATCATGGAGGGAGACCTTGTCCGGACCATTCAGGAGAACATCCAGTGGATTGCACACTTCCACACCGGAGGCGTTCCCGGCCGGCACGAACTCGACGGTACACAGGAAGTGCAATGGGATGGAGTGATGCGCGGTATCGCCGCCACCAGTTTCCAGGGCTACGTGGCGCACGAGTTCGTGCCCACGCGCGACCCCCTGACATCTCTGCGGCAGGCAGTAGATTTGTGTGATGTCTAACCGGGTTTTCAAGACCCGCATCCTGAAATCGGTCGGGAAGGCACGGTCAACTGGCCCTGTGAAGCGCAGGACTTTCGGAAAGCACGACTACTTTCGGGAAGCGCAGAGCTCTTGGAGGGCACGACTATCCTTGGGAAGGGCACGACCTCAGTCGTGCCGACCGATAGGTGAACGACGTGGCTTCAGCCGCTGAGGCTCGCTTGTCCAGATTGAGGGACAGTACGACGTAATCAATGCCTTCTCGATATTAGCTGCCTCACAAGCACACCTCAGCCGATTGAATCCGCTCTTGTCCCCCAGACTGCTGCGGCACGAGTAACTCGTGCCCTTCCCTGTCGATCCGGCCTCGAGGTACGCTCCAGCTTGTGAGATAATTTTCTATTACTGATTGCGAGGAATTTCATGGCAGAGCACAAGGTCTTCTGCGTCAAGCTGCACAAAGAGCTTCCGGGTCTGGACGAGCTGCCGTTCGATACCGAGCTGGGGCAGAAGATCTACGACAATGTCTCCCTGGAAGCGTGGAAAGCGTGGACGGAATTCTGCAAGATGCTGCTCAACGAATATCGCCTGAACCCGGCCCGCCGAGAAGACCAGGAGGTCATCGTCAAGCAAATGGAGCAATACTTCTTCGGCGAAGGCGTGGCCCCGCCTAAAGAGTACGTGCCACCCGCCTCGAAATAAGCTCGTCAATGTACCTCAGCAGCTGAAGCCGCCTCTCAAACTGCCGCCTTTAATGCAGGGCTGAAGCCCTGCTCCACCCTAGATCAGGCTTCAGGAGATCAGACTTCGGGAGATCAGGCTTCAGGCGCCGCCCTGCAATAAGAGCACTATTCCACGTTACCCCGGATGTCCTGGTGCACTGTTTTTTGTGCAATTTTCATCACCTCGTAACAATCGTTTGTTAGAACCAGAGTGATGAGTTCCGCGGTTTATGACACGCTCATCCTCTCTGACCTGCATCTGGGGTCGGAGATCAGCCGCGCGGAACAGGCCACGCGGATGCTGCGGGAGAACCGTTTCCGGCGACTGATCCTGCTGGGTGACATTTTTTCCGACCTGAATTTTGGCCGCCTGACAAAACCCCACTGGAAGTTTCTCGGCTACATCCGCAAACTTTCCAATCCCAAGCGCGGTGTCGAGGTGGTCTGGGTGGAGGGAAATCACGATCGAGGGCTGAGCAACATCATGTCCCACCTGGTGGGGGTGAAGGTCTACGAGGAGTACGTCTGGGAGTTTGAGGGACGCCGTCATCTGGCCATCCACGGCCACCAGTTCGATCGATTTGCGGTCAACAATCTGCTGCTGAGTTCGGTGGGAACGCTCTTGCATCTGCAACTGCAAAAGCTCGATTTCAAAGGCAAGGCGTTTTCGCGCTTCCTGGATCGCTTGAATGCCCGCTGGTTGCGGCTTTCCCCGAAGGTGGCGTCCGGCGCCATCCTGCATGCACGCCTGCGCCAGGCGGATCGCGTTTTCTGCGGGCACACACACAAAGCGGAGTTCTGCGAACGCAATGGTGTTGCCTACTACAACTCCGGTGGCTGGACAGATTTTCCACCTACCTACCTGACGATTGATTCCGAAGCGGTTCGCATCCACGAATACCATGAACCGGCGGAGGATCATGCCGGCAAAGAACCAAGCCAGGCCGATTCCACGCTTACAGAAGGCGCTGACGAATGGGGACTATCCGAAGATGCCGAATATGAGCCGGTCGGCTAGCGCCATCTTTCAAAAATGCAGCACAATTCCCGTGGACAACCGGAAATTGTTCTGCGTGCCGCTGAAGAAGCGGGTTTGCAGCATGTCGGCCTGAACCCTCCAGCCCAATCCGTGAATCAGCCGATAATCAACACCGCCACCCAGAGCCGTAGCGAACGAAGTGTCAGAATCGGAAAAGCCGGAAGCGCTTTCGTTGATGCGTGAAGCCCCGAACAACGCATGCGCGAAAGGAGTGAGCTTTCCTACGGAAACCGAAACTCTGGGGCCGAACAAGACGTTGTGCACGCTGGCATCGACGCTGATGGCGGGGACTAGCGGGACGTTTTCCGAACCATAAAGACCGCTGAAATCGGCTACGAATCCGACCCAGGGAAGAACCTTGCCTTCGAGAGACCCGTTCCACCCGTTCAGGTTGGTACGGCCGTTGGATGAGAGGTCCGCGCTTGCATAGGAATATCCGAAATAGACGTTCCCCCGGGTAGGGATTTGGGCGAAACCTGCGCTTGGCAGCAGGCAAAGAACGAATGCGATCAGCGTGAGTCTGAGCACGGCGATCCTCACATTTGTCATGGATTCGAAGGGCAGAAGGTTAGATGTGATGTCGGCGCTGGTGGTTGTCGAAAAAAGGTCAGTTCTCGTAGCACGGACCCGGTTTCTGATCTTTAAGCTTTGCTGGACAGAACCTGTAAACGAACAAACCGGAGTCGTTAGCTGGATCGATGATCAAGTAGCGTATCCAAACCGCGTCCTGGACGTCCGAAGCATTTTGGAATAGCGACTGGAATGGTGGGTAGTCTGTTCCGACCCACCACCAGCCCGACAGAAAAGCGCGCTCGCCAACATTGGTAAAGTGCCACCTGTGTTTTCCGCACTTGAATTGAAGATCGAGCGCATCCTTTCTAGGCAAGCTGACCGCGTCAGCGGGTATTTGAAAGCCCGAGGCGAATTGGCGACTGATGACTATTCGGTCCCCGACCTTTGCCGTGAGAGTGAAGCGCTTGCACCTGGCTGTCTTGTCGCCTAAAGCGAACCTTACCTCAATTCGATTAGGACCGGGATCGGGTAGCAGTCCAAATTCTGGTGGCCGCTGCGCTTGAGTTGTAGTCGCCCAAAGGGCAACTATGATTGCGATCATCGCACTTCTTGTCATGTCCGTTTGTGTTCCCCTCGGGTGCACATGCTCCACGTAAATTGTATTCGGGGTGATGGTTAGATTGATGGGTACTTCTGGGTCTGTGGGTCTGTCCTCCCGTAATCTCCGCACCGGACGGCAACTTCCCTCTTCTGGAAATCTAAAGGAACATTTCATCGAATTTTCACAGTTTCTGAACGGATCAATAATGTTCGACCCGTAGGATGGAAATGAAATGGGTTTCAAGTCCCGGGACAAGGAGTCGAAGTTGAAGTTAAAGCTGCAAATCCGTTACACCGACGATGTGACTGTAGTTCATTGCCAAGGCCGTATTGCCTATCGCGATGAAGCCGTGGAATTGTCCGACAAGATAGCCGACCTTCTGCCTCATACGCGACAACTCATACTCGAACTCAGCGGCGTGGAGATGATCGACAGCGCCGGACTGGGTGAGCTGGCGCTCATGCTTACGTGTGCCCGCGCCACCGGATGCTCGATCAAACTCGCTGCTCCCTCTGAACGGGTTCGCCATCTGCTCGAACTTACGAACCTGGCTTCAGTTTTCGAGATTCATCCCGCGGTCGAAGACGCGGTTCTCGGATTCCGGGGGCAGCCGGCGTAAAACCACACTTCATCAACCGCGCTGGAACCGGTAAGAGCCGCGGCGTTCGAGCGCGACCGCTTCCGCCACCTTCAAGAAGGCGCGGGCGGCATGAGAAAGGCTGGCCGCCTTGCGATAGACCAGCCGCAATTTCCGGTGCAGGCGCAATTCGCGCACCGGAATGCGGACCAGTTCGCCGCGGGCCAGTTCCTTTTCCACGCTGATCGCGGGCAGGAGCGCCACGCCGTTACCCATGACCACGAAGCGTTTGATCGCCTGCAGCGTGGGAAGTTCGATGTCCATGTGCAGCGGGGTCTTGTGGCGCTGAAATGCCTGGATCACTTTTTCGCGATAGGGGGAAGGGACGATGTGAGCGACAAATGACTCCGCTCCCAGTTGGCGGATGCTGACCTGCTGTTCTCCGGCGAGCGGGTGGGTGGGAGGCACCACGAAGATTAGTTCATCCCGGTAGACGACGACGGAGTGGAGCTGGGGCTCCTGCGGATCGTAAGTAAGCACGCCCAATTCGGCGTTATGGCGCAGCACGTCCCCTGGAATGTGGCTCCCGAGCGAGCGCTCGACAGCAATCCTGATCATGGGATGCAGCCGCCGAAATTCGGCCAGGACGGGCAACAAATAAAGTGCGGTAAATTCGTTGGCGGCGATGGTCAATTTGCCCCGCTGCAACTCGCGCAGTTCCGCCAGGGCCCCGGTGGCATCGTCGCGCAGGTTGAGCAGCCTCTCCGCATACTCCTGCAGTAGTCGCCCGGCGTCGGTGAGCCGACCGTCGCGCGAGGAACGATCCACCAGGGGCTCGCCCACATCCTCTTCCAGCTTGTGAATCGACTGGCTGACGGCGGACTGGGTGCGGTGCAGTTTTTCCGCCGCCCGGGAAAACTTTCCCTCCCGCGCTACCGTCAGGAACTTTTCCAACTGCGCCAGATCCATGTTGTTTCTCTCTTAACTAAAGTGCGGTTCCTATTAGTTTGTCTTATTGATTAAGAAATTCTAATACTGTTTTAAGAATTATAAGCTTTGCTTGGAGGTTTGTCGCTCGTAGCATAAGACTTTTGGCAGGTCGCGGAAACAGGGGCTAAAGCCCCGCTTAACTGGCTCTTCCACGTGGCCGCGGCATTTCGTGTTTGAGTTGATCTTTCTGCCAGAGTCGTTGGTCAGTTGGCTCTCGGCTGGCCGCCTAAGACTAGGGGCCAACGACCAGCGACGAACGACCAGAACCGGAGGTTTTGGGCATGGAACGAGCACGTATTTCAGTATTTGACACTACGCTTCGGGATGGCGAGCAGTCGCCCGGCTGCAGCATGAATGTGCAGGAAAAGCTGCGTTTGGCCCACCAGCTCGACCGCCTGGGTGTCGACGTCATTGAGGCTGGCTTCCCGATCGCCTCGGAAGGCGACTTTGCCGCGGTGCAGGCGATTGCGGCGA
>JBGQIG010000118.1:0-8120 GCA_041498365.1 Terriglobia bacterium
ACAGGGAGTATGGGATGACTGAGTTCCACGTCGGAGATCCCAACGAGTGCTTGGTTTTTGTCGGCGAGGCGACATCAAGATGACACCACCCACGAATGCTTCGCAGCCCATGCTGGGTAGAAATTGACATTGCCTAACACCTCCAGAGTCGCAATCGTAGCCGCGCTGGAGCGCGAGGTGCGTCCGCTGATCAAACATTGGCGGTCGAGCGAGAGGGAATACGACGGCCGGAAATACAGATTCTTCGAGAACGAGCGCGCCGTGCTGGTCTGCGGCGGGGTCGGGCCGGAAGCGGCACGGCGGGCGACCGAGGCCATCATCAATCTGTATGCACCAGTTATGGTGCAATCGGCGGGTTTTGCCGGGGCGCTGGATTCCACGCTGAAAGTGGGGACGGTGCTGACTCCCATTTGCGTCATTGACGCCAAAGATGGAAGCCGGGTACAGGCCGGCGTGGGGCATTGGGTGATGGTCAGCGTTGACCGGACCGCAAGCATTAAGCAGAAGGCGGTGTTGGCCGAAGCATACTGGGCGCACGCGGTTGACATGGAAGCGGCTGCGGTGGCTCGCGCGGCCCAGGCTCACGACATTACTTTCGTCGGGCTCAAAGCGATCTCCGACGAAGCTGGCTTTGAGATGCCACCTGTCGATCATTTTGTCACCAGCGATGGACGGTTTCGGACCGCGGCATTCACCGCATTCGTGGCGTTTCGTCCCTGGCTTTGGCTGCGTGTAATTCAGTTGGCAAGAAATAGCACGATTGCAGCGAATGCGCTGTGCGAATGGTTGGACCAGTACAACCACGCTGATGAAGAAGAATTGGTCAATCAGGGGCCGGGAGCGCATCCAATCTCAGGGGGCGGGAGTGGCTCAATTTGAAAAAATCCACACGCCAGCGTCATCCTGAAGGACTTCAGTCCTGAAGGATCTCGCGCGCAGCGCAACAATTACTGGAGACGAGTTCTGATCCGCTGCGCGCAGGATCCTTCGCAAGCTCAGGATGACGCCTTGTATAGGAGTGAGAAATTTCACCGACCTATTACCCAGAGGCCACAGGTAGCGTAGGGCGATGACGGAACGACGATGACGCGACCCACAATGATCCTCGCAAAGGTAATGCGATCAAAGTGTGCCATTCTAGGCGTGCTGGTGCTGGCGGCGCATTCCTGGGCGCAGACCGCGCCGAAAGCGATCTTCGTTGAAAGCTTTCGTAAGGGACCGACTCGCATCTCGGAGCAGTCCATTCTGGCCAACTTGAATTCTCAGAATCCGTACTACAAGGCGGCGATCAAGGATTTCGACGGAACCGATCGCTATCAGATTTCTCTCGAGCCGCACCGGGAGGCAGGGGGCGCTGAGAGAATCGTCTCCTGGCAGGTGCAGTTGATCGATCCGCGCCGGCGCTATCTGGGAAACTACCTGGTCGCGACCAAGCCACCCGAACCACTCTCCGACCGGGCCCAGGATCGAGCCTGGTGGCTGGATCCAAGTCCGTATGCGGTAGTCCCTCTGTTAGCCAGACGCGTGTTCAAGGTGGAAGGTTTTTATTGCGTCATCCAGGTGAAGGACTATCACGTACTGACACCAGAGAGCAGGTTGCTGGATTCCATGAGGGTGGAATTGCAGTTTACCGGAACCGATCCGCGGCAGAATTGATGCCACACCCATCCGATTCGACTATGTCGGTTGCTGGAAAATTCGCCATCGAAGAAAACAGGCAGACTATTCCTGCCACCATGCTGGCTGCGGTGTATCGCGGCATGAACGATGTTCGGCTGGAGACCGTCCCGGTGCCGCCTATAGGAGCGGGCGAACTGCTCCTGCGGGTGCACACCTGCGGGATCTGTGGCACTGACCTGAAGAAGATTGCCACCGGCTCCCATTCAGCGCCACGCATTTTTGGGCACGAGACAGCGGGCATAATTGCCGCCGTGGGCGCGGGAGTGCATGATTTCCAACCGGGCGACCGGATAGTGGTGTTCCATCACATCCCTTGCGGCGAGTGCTACTACTGCCGTCACAAGACCTTCGCACAGTGCGAAACCTACAAGAAGGTCGGGTGCACAGCAGGCTTCGAACCCTCGGGCGGCGGCTTCGCCGAATATGTCCGAGTAATGGACTGGATTGCGCGGCGGGGCACGGTCCGCGTCCCCAACACTGTTTCCTTCGAGCAGGCGTGTTTTGTCGAACCGATCAATACCTGCATGAAGGGAATCGAACGGCTGAGTTTGCAGGCGGGAGAGACGATTCTAGTGATAGGTCAGGGCCCAATCGGTATCATGTTGAGTGTATTGGCCAAAGGCGCAGGCTCCACGGTAGTCACTTCCGATTTGTACCCGCAGAGGCTTACAATATCTACAAGTTACGGCTTGGGGAACAGCATTGACGCCTCGCGTACTGACGTTGTGAAGGCGGTGCGTGAGCAGACCGACGGACGGGGCGCAGACGCGGCCATCCTGGCGGTCGGGGGTAGTGGTCTGATCCGGACTGCGATGGATGCGGTACGTCCCGGAGGCCGGGTTTTGCTGTTCGCGCAGACTGTGCACGGGGAAGCCACTTTCGACCCCGGAGCAGTTTGCGTAGATGAAAAAACGCTGTTGGGGTCATATAGCGCTTCTGTCGATCTGCAACAGGAGTCGGTGCAGTTTGTTATGAACCGTGAAATGGATCTGCAGCGGTTGATCAGTCACCGATTTTCTTTGTCGCGGAGCGTGGAAGCTCTGAACCTGGCTGCCCATCCCCAACCCGATTCGATGAAAATAGCGATTCAACCGGGCAGCTCGTGGGAAGGAAGTCGAGCGTGAACGGCAAGATGACGGCTGCGGTCCTCTATGGCAAAGAGGACGTGAAGATTGAAAGGGTGCCCATTCCCCGGGTTGGCGATGGGGAGGTACTGGTCAAGGTGCAGGTCGCACTGACCTGCGGCACCGACCTCAAGGTCTACCAGCGTGGTTACCACGCGCGCATGATTGTCCCTCCGGCGCTCTTCGGACATGAACTGGCCGGGGTCATTGAAGAGGTCGGACACGGCGCGCGCGGCTTCAAGAAGGGGATGCGGGTAGTGGCGTTGAACTCGGCGCCCTGCCAGATGTGCTTCTACTGCTCCAAACACCAGGAAAATCTGTGCGAAGACCTGTTGTTCAACAATGGGGCGTATGCGGAGTACATTCGCATTCCGCGGCGGATCGTTGAAACTAACATGCTGGCGATTCCCGGCGACGTGACCTACGAGGAAGCCGCCATGGTCGAGCCGCTGGCGTGCGTTCTGCGCGGACTGCACGAAACCGGGGTTGAGATCGGCGACACGGTTACCGTCATTGGCGGCGGACCTATCGGCCTGATGTTCGTGCAGGTAGCCAAGGCCACCGGCTGTAATGTCATTTCTGTGGTGAAGCGGGATTCCCAGGTGGCGGCCGCCAAAAGGATGGGCGCGCACGAAGTGGTGCAGATCACGAAGGTGAAAGACGCGGTAGAGGCCGTGCGCATGATCTCGCCGGAGAAACGCGGCAGCGATGTGGTGATCGAAGCGGTCGGCCGCCCCGAGGCATGGGAGTGGGGCATTGATATGGTTCGCAAGGGCGGCACGGTCAACTTCTTCGGCGGATGCGCCAGCGGAACCAAAGTCCAGCTTGACACCAACCGTTTGCACTATTCGGAAGTGACGCTGAAGGCCACGTTCCACCATACGCCGGAGACCGTACGCAAGGCTTTTGCCCTGATCGCCGAGAAGAAGATTCGATCTACCGACTACATCACCGGAGAAGCGCCACTATCGCGGCTGCAGCAAGTCCTCCGCCACATGCTGAACCGCAACGGTGATATCAAAACGGCCATCATTCCTGGTCATTGAGGCGGCGTTCGACGACGACGGATGAGAGACGCAGCAAGCAGCGTCTCGCGATCAGATCGCACTTTCACACCAAGGGGGAGGGAACTGACTTTTGCCATCCATTGCCAGCAACGACTCCCCCAGCGCGTCCTTTCCCGCTCCCCTGGCGGGCTGGAGCCGGCTGCCCGCCGAATACGCGATTCCCGAACGGGCCCCTTCCGAAGCTGAAGCCCGGGAATATTGCCTTCGCCTGGCCCGCAGTCACTACGAAAATTTTTCGGTCGCCACCTGGTTCCTGCCGGAACGGCTGAGGCAGCACTTTTTCAACATCTACGCCTATTGCCGTATTTCGGACGATCTGGGCGATGAAGTCGGGGACCCGGATGCGTCCCTGCAGATGCTCGACCAGTGGCAGGCGGAACTCGATGCCTGCTATGAGGGCAGTCCGCGGCACCCGGTTTTCGTGGCCTTGGCCGAGACCGTCCGCAAGTTTGACATTCCCAAAAAGCCTTTCGCTGATTTGCTGATGGCGTTTCGTCAGGATCAGACCATCAACCGGTATGAAAGCTTCGAGGCCGTGCTCGACTATTGTCGCTACTCGGCCAACCCGGTGGGCCATCTTGTTCTCTACGTTTGCGGGTACCGCGATTCGGAGCGCCAGGCCCTTTCTAACTACACCTGTACTGCTTTGCAGCTGGCCAACTTCTGGCAGGATGTCAGCGACGACTATACAAAAGGGCGAATTTATCTGCCGCTCGAGGACCTGCGCCGCTACCGAGTGAGCGAGGAAGACATTGCTGGCTCCCGGAATACGACGGCGTTTTGCGAAATGATGCGGTTCGAGGTGGAGCGGGCTCGCGATTGGTTCAAGCGGGGCTTGCCTTTGGCTGGACAGGTAGATCGCGAACTGGCCGTCGACCTCGAACTATTCAGCCGCGGCGGACAGGAGATTCTGAACGCAATCGAGCGTCAGGGGCACGCCGTGCTGGGACGGCGTCCCGTGATCTCCAGAGTCCGCAAACTGGTGCTGGTAGCCCGGGCCGCGCTGGGGAAGCTGCTATGAGCGCGGCCGTGCAGCAGATGCCTGCCCCATTTTCTCCGACCCCGTCGCAAATCGCGGTGGCCTATTCTGTGTGCCGCAGTATTACGCGCTCGGCGGCAAAGAATTTCTACTACGCCTTTCTGGTTCTGCCTCCAGCCAAGCGCCAGGCGCTTTGCGCGGTTTACGCCTTTATGCGGCGCTGCGACGACATCACGGACGATGTCAAGTTGCCGACCCTCGAAAGGCGGCAAAGGCTTGAGGCCTGGCTCGATGCCTTTCACCGCGCTGAATCCGGCCACCCCACCGACGATCCCGTATTGCTGGCCTTGACCGACACACAGCGGAGTTACAAGATTCCGCTCGAGCTGCTCGACCAGCTGGCCTACGGCACGGGAATGGACATTCAGGAGAGTGCCGACTCCAACCCAACCGGAGCAGAGGGGCTTCAAGTGCTTTATCGCAGCTTTGGGGATCTCCGTCTTTACTGCTACCGGGTGGCTTCGGTCGTAGGCCTGGTATGCATCCGCATATTCGGCTACAAGGATCCCGCCGCCGAACCGCTGGCAGAGAATCTGGGCCTGGCTTTTCAGCTGACCAACATCATCCGGGACGTCAAGGAAGACGTCGCCATGGGACGGATTTATCTTCCTGCCGAAGACCTTGAGCGTTTCAAGATTGCTCCCGCAGAGTTACGTCAAGCCGCGATTCCTGAACGGTTGCGCTGGCTGCTGGCGGCGGAGGCCGACCGCGCCCGCGAATACTACCTCGCCGCCAAAGAATTGATGCTCCTGATCGACGAGGACAGCCAGCCCGCACTCTGGGTTCTGGTCAGCATCTACCGGCGGCTGCTGGAAAAAATCGCGGACCGCAAGTACGACGTGTTTGGCAAGAAGATCAATCTCACCGTCCGAGAGAAGGTCATCATCCTGGGAAAGGGTTTGGTGAAACGCCTGGCTTGATGACGGAGCGCTGGACACAATCTCCCAGAGTAGCGGTAGTAGGAGGCGGCCTTGCGGGGCTGGCTGCGGGTAGTGCGCTGGCGGAAAGCGGTTTTCGCGTAACGCTTTTCGAGCGGCGTCCCTACCTTGGGGGCCGGGCATCGTCTTACACGCTTCCGGGTACCGGTGACGTGGTGGATAACTGCCAGCACGTTCTGCTGGGCTGCTGCACCAACCTGATCGAGTTCTACCAGCGAATTGGAGTGGAAGACAGGATTCGCTGGTATGACCGGATGACCTTTCTCGAACCTGGGGGACGGGCTTCCGTGATCAAGCCTTCTGCTCTGCCCGCTCCTCTGCATACGGCACCGGCCTTTCTGCGCGCTGCCTGCCTGAATCTGCAGGACAAGATGGCGATTGCGGCGGGTCTCGCGGCTTTGACTCCGATTGCGCCACACGATACGGGCGAATCCTTCCTGCAGTGGTTGCGCCGCCATGGGCAGACCGAACGCGCCATTGAGCGTTTCTGGAAAACCGTTCTGGTCAGCGCGCTGAACGAGGAAATCGATCTGATCTCGATCCCCTATGCCGCGCAGGTGATGCGCGAGTCGTTTCTGAAGTCACCCGGCGCCGGACGCATGGGCGTGCCTACCGTTCCTCTCACAGAACTTTACAACCGGGCCGGCGATTACATTTCTGCCCGGGCCGGAGAGGTGCGGTTCCGCTCCAGCGTGGAGTCGTTCCGGGCTGAGTTTGCGGAAGTGAAGCTGCTCACGCCGGGAGGAGAGGAGGGCTTCGATTTCGCCGTCCTCGCGGTACCCTTTGACGTGTTGTCGCGCATGCTGCCGCAAACTACGGCGGCGGAGCCATTGCGGCAAACTCTCGATCGGTTCGAGACTTCGCCCATCACCGGCATTCATCTCTGGTTCGATCGCCAGATCACCGATCTGGACCACGCCGTGTTGCTCGACCGCACCATCCAGTGGATGTTCCATAAATCGAAGCTGCTGGTAGCGCCAGTCTCGGACCGACCCGATGGGCGGGCAGGATGCCCGCCCGACAGCCGGCGGGACGCCAGCGCTACGGAGAACAACAGCTACGTGGAACTGGTCGTCAGCTCGTCGAAGACCCTGGTGGATAAGTCGCGAGCGGAGATTGTTGACCTGGCGCTCTCCGAGCTTCGTGAATTTTTTCCTGAGGCTCGCAGTGCCAACCTGGTGAAGTCGACTGTGATCAAGGAAGTCCACGCGACCTATTCGCCACGCCCCGGCATCGAGGGGCACCGGCCCAGTCCGGAGACAGTCTGGCCGCGCATCTTCCTGGCCGGAGACTGGACCGCGACCGGTTGGCCCGCCACCATGGAAGGCGCGGTGCGCAGTGGCTATGCTGCCGCGCAGTGCGTGGCTCGGGTCGCTGGACGGCGCGATGCCGCATTCCTGGTGCCGGATTTGCCGGCCTCGGGATTCATGCGCCTGTTTGGTTAGAGGCAAGCGGCGCAAGTGGTGTAACCGCTTGTCTGCCCCAGTTGTGCTCTTTCCTCGCGCTGGCCTGTATGATTTGGTCGAGGTGGAGTGGGAGGTAGGTTATGAAGCAAGCCTCTACTCTTGCGGCATGTGTCGCATGGGTGTGCTTGGTGGTGGCATCGTCCAGCCTTGGGCTGGCGGCGGACAAGTTGAACTACTCAGGCAAGTATTCATGTCAAGAGCATAAAGCCACCTCCGGCGGCCAAAAATCCGATTCAACCCTCGACGTGGTGCAGAACGACGACAGGATCGAAATCACCAGGGTGGAACAGAGTAAAAGAACGACCAGCCGGTGTCCGTTGAACGGTTCGGAGGGGGACTACACGAGTCCGGGCGGCGTTTCGGGCAAATGCAAAGCCCAGCTTAAGGGCAGGTATCTTATGCTGGAATCTGTCGTGGTGACCAGACCACAACCAACTGCTCCTCCGGTCCGTATGCACACTAAAGAGCGATGGCAGCTTTCGGCTGACTCCAAGACGCTGATTATCAAGTCCGACACGGATTTTCCGGACTTCCCTGCGGATATATCGGCTGCTGTGGAAGCATCAAGAACTCAGAAATATAGTCGGATTGAGAATCCCTAACTGGCGAAAAATCGCCATCACACTCATTCGCCGGGGTGGTGAATGTAATCGCCTGTCAACATCAACAACGCTGTCCAGGGAGTGCTGTACCCTGGCTACAAAATTGAAAAGGGGGACGCGATAGGGAAGCCGTTGACCCCTCGTGCCTGTGGGCCTTTGCTCGGTAATTTGAAACCGCTTGGCAAAAAGAACGAGATTCGCCGA
>JBGQIG010000119.1:0-8113 GCA_041498365.1 Terriglobia bacterium
ACCGGCTATCAAAACATCGTGGCCGCCGTGAAAAACGCCTCCCGCAAGATGTCCAAGCGCGGAGTGGCACGCGCAGGAGCGAGGTAAGCCATGGCAACCGCAGCGACCAAAGCAGCCAAAGCAAAGACCAACGGCAAGCCGTCCAGCGCTCATTGGGTGGGCAAGAAGCTCAAGCGGAAGGAAGACCCTCGCCTGATCCAGGGCATCAGCCACTACACCGACGACTTCAAGCTGGCGGGCATGCTCTCTTGTGCCTTCGCCCGTTCCCCGCATGCCCACGCCGAGATTATGGCTATCCGCACCGACGCGGCCAAGGCGCTACCCGGCGTGGTCGCAGTTTTCACCAGCGCGGACACGGGCGGGCTGGGTCCGGTTCCCTGCGCCATGCAGATGCCTGACCTGAAGGTCCCACGCCACCCGGTTTTGGCCACGGGGCGCGTACGCTACGTCGGCGAACCCGTCGCGGTGGTCGTGGCGCAGGACATATATGTTGCCCGTGACGCCGCCGAGCTGGTGGAGGTTGACTATCAACCGCTGCCGGTGGTCACCGACATGGAGAAGGCTCTGCAGGACGGCACACCCTACGTCCACGATGAGTTCAAGACGAATAAGGCCTTCACTCACACGCTAAAGAATGGAGACATCGACGCAGCCTTCAAGAAGGCCGACCGCGTGGTCAAGCAGCGCATGGTCAGCCAGCGCCTCGCTCCCATCGCGATGGAGCCGCGGGCTGTCCTCGCCGAGTATCTGCCCGGCGAAAATCGCCTGACGGTGTGGTCGTCCACTCAGATTCCCCATTTGCTCAAAACCCAGATTTCCGTCCTGGTGGGTCTGCCGGAAACCGCGGTTCGCGTGATCGCTCCAGAAGTGGGCGGCGGTTTTGGCAGCAAGCTCAACGTCTACGGGGAAGAAGGAGTCGTTCCCTGGCTATCCATGAAGCTGGGACATCCAGTGAAGTGGGCCGAGACCCGCCGGGAAAATTTCCTCGCCACAACTCATGGCCGCGACACCCTCAACGACGTCGAACTTGCGCTCCGCAAAGACGGCACTATTCTCGGCATGCGAGCCCGCATTCTCGCCGATATGGGCGCGTACCACCAGTTGCTCACTCCGCTGATCCCGCAGCTGACCGCGCTGATGCACGCCGGCTGCTACAAGATTCCCGCCATTCAGATTGACATCATCGGCGTCTTCACCAACAAGATGTCCACCGACGCCTATCGTGGCGCGGGCCGGCCCGAGGCCACCTACAACGTCGAAAGAATCATGGACATTGCCGCCCACGAACTGGGTATGGATGGGGCCGAGTTCCGGCGCAAGAACTTCCCCCAACCTAAGGAGTTCCCCTACACCACCATTACCGGTCTCACCTACGACTCGGCCAAGTATCAGGAGAGTTTGGCGAAAGCGCTGAAGCTATCTGGCTACGACGCGTTGCGCCGCCGCCAGGCCAGCGGATGGAAATCCGGGAAGTACTATGGCATCGGCATGGCTACCTATGTCGAAATCTGCGCCATCGGACCTTCAGCCGCCACACCCGCCGGTGGTTGGGAAAGCGGGACCGTTCGCATTGAGCCCACGGCCAAAGTCACTCTGCTTACCGGCGCCTCTCCGCATGGCCAAGGTGAGGAGACCACCTTCGCCCAGCTTATTGCCGACGAACTCGGCATCGATCCCGATGATGTGAATGTCGTCCACGGCGACACCTTGGCCGTTCCCTACGGCATCGGCACCTTCGGCAGCCGGGGCACTGCGGTCGGGGGCACAGCAGCTTATTTGGCGACACAGAAGCTGAAAACCAAGATGACAACCCTCGCCGCGCACCTGCTCGGAGTGAAGCCGGCGGACATCACTTTCGGCCGGGGTCGCCTCAGCGCCAAAGACGGCAAGAAGTCGATAGCTTTCGGCGAGCTGGTGATGGCTGCCTACACCGCCCACAACATTCCGCCCGGCTTTGAGCCAGGACTCGAGGCCACTCATTTCTTCGAGCCCTCGAATTTCACTTTCCCCTTCGGTTGTCACATCTGTGCAGTTGAAGTCGACGCTGAAACCGGCGAAGTGAAGATCGAAAAGTATGTGGCGGTGGATGATTGCGGCAACGTCATCAACCCCATGATCGTGGACGGGCAAATCCACGGCGGCATAGCCCAAGGCCTCGGTCAAGCCATGTGGGAGGAAGTCATCTACAACGAAGACGGCCAGCTGGTCACCGGGACATTGATGGACTATGCCTTGCCCAAGGCCCACTTACTTCCCGAGTTCACTCTGGACCGCACGGTGACTCCTTCGCCGGTTAACCCCATGGGCGTAAAAGGAGTAGGAGAAGCCGGCACGATCGCTTCCACTCCCTGCATAGTGAATGCGGTTTGCGACGCGCTTTCACCTCTGGGCATCCGTCACATCGAGATGCCGCTCAAACCGGAGCGCGTCTGGAACGCAATTCGGTCAGCCCAGGCTTCCGGCGCCGGAGGGGCGGCACCCCGGAAGCCAGCCGGCAAAGCAACATCTGGACGGAGGCGCGCATGATCGCGGCAAACTTCGACTACGAATCTCCTCGCACGCTTAGTGAAGCCCTGAATCTTCTGGCCTCGCGCGAGGACGCCAAAATTCTCGCCGGCGGCCACAGTCTGCTGCCCGCGATGAAGCTGCGCCTCGCCCAGCCCGCTCTGCTGGTCGACATCGGCCGCATCGGCGGCCTCAGTTATGTCCGCGAGTCGGGCGACCGGGTCGTGATTGGCGCCATGACCACACATGCTGAAGTCGCGGCATCGCAACTGTTGCGACGGTCCTCGCCCCTGCTGGCGTTGACCGCCACTCAGATCGGCGACACCCAGGTTCGTAATCGCGGCACGATTGGAGGCTCCCTGGCTCAGGCCCATCCCGCGGCCGACTACCCCGCCGCTGCGCTCGCGCTGGACGCCGAGATTGTGGCTCAGAGCCGGTCCGGTGAGCGCGTGATTCCGGCCACAAAGTTCTTTCTCGGGATGTTTTCCACCGAATTACGCAACGACGAAATTCTCACTGAAGTGCGAGTTCCCAAAACGACCGGTGAAAACGTAACTTACAAGAAATTCCATCACCCAGCTTCGGGCTACGCCGTGGTGGGTGTGGCGGTACGCCTGAAGATGTCGGGAGCGAAAATCGACAGCGCCGCTGTGGGCATTACCGGAGTGTCCGACGTTGCCTACCGGGCCACCGCCGTGGAGAACGCATTGCGGGGAAAGGCTGCAAGTGTCATCGCCGAGGCGGCAAACCAGGCGGGCCAAGGTGTTGAGATCATCGGCGACGTCTACGCCTCGGCCACATACCGGCAGCATCTGGTAACCGTGATCACGCGACGCGCTTTGGAGCAGGCGGTCAGCGGGAGATAAGTCCTCTGCAGATGATCCGCTTTACTGCTTCCTTCCTGAGGAAGCCGATTGAATCGTAGGCGCTACGTCAACTTGGCAGTCAGGTTTGTAATTCTGTTTGCGGGCGTCCGAATTCTCTCTTCTAACCGCCTGAAGGTTAAGCACACCGGCAGTTTCCCTGCATATGAAGGGTAAGCAGTCCCGGTTTGCATTGGGCGAAACTGTGTCTACAATGGGCTTTCACGTCCGAGGTGACATTGAACCAGCCTGAGAAGCGCTCGCGCCGTTGGACGGTGATAGCCTCCGGGCTGCTTTGTGGCGCGCTGGCCATTGTCGTGTTGTTCACCAATCGTGGGGCCTTCTTTAGTCCGCTGGCGGTGGTCGTCATGGGCGCCGTCGGATTGGCTGCCGTCCTGTTGCAGGTCCGCTTGCAGGACCGCGATCAAGCGCGATCCTCGCGCCCCCCGGCGTGGCTGAACGTAGTGGGCATTCTTTTCGCCCTGGCGGCATTCGTCACCGACCTGCTCCGCCTGAATCCCCAGATTACGGAGGCCATGGCCTTCGGAGCTGTCGCGAGTTTTGGCGTCAGCGGCGTGATTATTTTGCGCAGTTTCCGCAAGCGCGTCGCTTCCAAATAAGTTCACGCCCGCCCGTTCTCCCTCCCGATTCGAAATTGAATTCGAAGTAACAGCTGGCGCGTTCAGGCGCAGTTCCCAGTTTCAAAACAGGAAACAAAATCGGACGTAGAGTGCTTTCGGGTCGCACACCGCGTTAGTGCTGCGCTAGTGTGCATATATGCGGAGCTGGCCTCAGCTGTTCAAATCAGACTCGGGTGGAGCAGACTCGGGTGGAGCAGACTCGGGTGGCGCACGCAAGGGTGGAGCAGGCCTTCAGGCCTGCATAAAAGCTGGCTGAAACGAGCGGGCTTTAGCCCCTGAGGTACTTTGTGACAATCCCATACCGTGGCACCACAGGCGATGGCACTTATTTCATCACAGCCTCAACTTGGGAAAAGACATCTCTCTTGCAATCTGAGCGCATGGCCAAATTGTTCATGGAGGTTCTATTCCACTATCAGAAACAGAGCAAGTACCGTCTACACGAATATGTGGTCATGCCCAATCACTTTCATGCGCTCGTCACACCACTCTCCCCGGTGACCTTGGAAAAAGCCGTCCAGTTCATCAAAGGTGGCTTCTCCTACAGAGCGAAGAAAGAACTGGGCTTCACTGGAGAAATCTGGCAGACAAGTTTCTATGATCACAGAGTGCGAGATGCAAATGAGTGCGCCAGGTTCCGGCATTACATCCATATGAATCCGGTCAGGCGGGGCCTGGTACCGGCTCCCGAGGAGTTTCCCTACAGTTCGGCCATTCTGACACTCGATGAAGTACCTCAGTGGCTAAAGCCCGCCGCATAGGCCGCCAGTAGTGCAGGGCTAAAGCCCTGCTCCACCCTTCTGCCCGCCCACTGCTGGGCGCAGCGATCCATCCCAGCCTGTCGGCTGTGATGTGCCCGCGCAGCGTGTGATTAAGACTGCACAGCGAGGATGGTTGACGGCTGTACAGAGGCCGTAAGGTCTGCACAGCCAGTTTGACCTGGAGCAAGCCTTCAGGCCCACACAGCCATTTGCCCGGAGGGTGGAGCAGGCCTTCAGGCCTGCATAAAAGATGGCTGAAATGAGCGGGCTTTAGCCCCTGAGTACCTCCCACTGAATCCAGCCATCGGAGGAAAGCGCCCCGCTCACAGTCCTACTTCTTGATTTGTATCCCCAGCTCCTTCAACTGCGCCTCGCTCACTGGCGTCGGCGCATCCACCATCAGATCCACCGCCCGGGCGGTCTTGGGAAATGGAATTACTTCACGCAGACTGTCCGCGCCAGCCAGGATCATCACAATGCGATCCAGTCCCAGCGCGATGCCGCCGTGCGGAGGCGTCCCATACTCCAGCGCTTCCAGGAAAAATCCGAAGCGGGAGCGGGCCTCTTCCTCCGTCATACCAAGAGCGCGGAATATCTTGCTCTGAATGTCCTGGCGATGAATACGGATTGAGCCGGAACCGAGTTCAGTACCGTTGAGCACCACGTCGTAAGCCAGCGCCCGGATTTCGCCCAGCGCGGACTTGGGATCATGGATTGAGTCGAAACTGGTCTCGAGCTTGGCCATGTCCTCGTCGTGCAGCGAAGTGAAGGGATGATGAGCCGCGTTCCACCGCTTGCCCTCTCCGTCCCATTCGAACATGGGAAAGTCAGTAACCCAAAGAAAGCGAAAGTCTTTTGCAGGGTCGCCAGTCTTGGCAAATGCTCCATGCTTCGACGCGTATTTCTGGGCGAGATCGAGCCGGAGCTGGCCGCAAGTCTGGAAGAACTGATTCGCACTCTGCTTCGAATCTGCCTTGCGCGCTGCCAGTAACCAGAGATCGCCGGGCTCGACTTCAGCGGCTTTCAGAATCCGCTCCAGCGATTGCGGATATTCTTTGCCAAAACGATTTGGGTCGGTCATCAGGCTTACGGATGACGTCCCTTGCGCGTGCGCGAAGGCTCCGTAAGTTCCGATGGTTCGCCGTTCGGTTCCAGACATCTCTCCCGCTTTCGGAATTCGGATCAGCAGAGGAGAGACATCCCGGCTAGCCTTGAACGTGGATAGGAATTTCTCCAGTTCTTCCGGCGTGAACGCCTCCCGCACGTCCACCATCGCAGGCAGCCGCATATCTGGCTTGTCGCTGCCATAGAGGCGCATGGCCTCGTCGTAACTCATGCGCGGAAACGGTGTCTTGATCTCGTGTCCGGCAGCTTTGCATGCCGCGGTCAGAAATCCCTCGACCACTTCCCACACCCGCTCCGGTTGCGGATACGACATCTCCAGATCGATCTGGGTGAATTCGGGCTGGCGGTCGGCGCGCAGGTCTTCGTCCCGGAAGCAGCGCACAATCTGGAAATACCTGTCGAAGCCCGAGATCATCAGTATCTGCTTGAACAGCTGCGGGGATTGCGGCAGGGCGTAGAAGCTGCCCGGCTGCACCCGGCTGGGCACCAGATAATCGCGCGCGCCTTCGGGGGTTGAGCGGGTCATGAACGGAGTTTCGATCTCGAAAAAACCCTGCGCCGAAAGATAGTCGCGAATGGCAATCGCAATCTTGTGCCGCAGTTCGATGTTCTGCTGCATGGCGTCGCGGCGCAGGTCGATGTAGCGATACTTGAGCCGCATTTCCTCATTGGGGAGCACGGTGTCGCCGGGCAGAAATGGCGGTTGCTTCGATTCGTTGAGGATGCGCAGTTCTTGCGCAATCATTTCCACTTCGCCGGTGGCGATGTTCTTGTTCACCGTGTCAGGGACTCGCTGCTTGACCGTGCCAACCACAGCGATTACGTACTCGTTGCGCAGCGCTTCAGCCTTCTGGTGAACCGCCGGATCGCGTTCCTTGTTGAACACCACCTGCGTAATACCGCTGCGGTCGCGAATATCAATAAATATCAGGTTGCCGAGGTCGCGCCGCCGGTTCACCCAGCCCATGAGCACGGCCTTCCGGCCGGAGTCAGCGGGACGCAAAGCGCCACACATGTGTGTACGTCGTAGGTCACCTAGGAAATCGAGCAAGTTGTGCCCTTCAGTAGAGAATGTGGCTGCAAGCCGAATCAGAGATTATAAATGTAGGCGCGGGTGTCCCGCCCGTGCTCCTTGGCCGGGGACCTCCCCCCAGCTCTCAGTCGATCGGGCGCGCCGCCGTGGCTTGCTGGAACTTCAACCGCCACTGGTCACTCTGCTTGACCCACAAGTCGGAGATGTGTTGATAGCGGGGCGCCATGCCGGGAGCGTCCCCCTCAGGCCGGTGAACAATGCAGTCGTAAGTAACGATAGCGGCATTTTCGTCGACCGGCAAAACCCGGTGATTGTAAGTGTAAAAATCTTTTAGTTCGCCTTCACGTGCCCCCTCCAGAATTTCCTCTTTATCGTGGAGCTTGCCTTCGCTTCCGACGGCCACAAAATCGTCGGTCAAGGTGCGTTTCAGGAAGTCCACATTCTTGCTTTTCTGGGCCTCCGGAATCGCGTTGGTGTTCGAAATCAGCGTCTGCTCCAGAGGGCTAAGGGATTTGGCCTGATTCCCTGGGGCTTGTGCGAATCCTACAATCGAAAGGCAGAAGAGAGAGGCAATGAAAGCTAGCTTTCTCATATTCCTCCTGTAACAAGTGCTTCGACGTAGCGGTGGGACGCCGATTGCCGCATCGAGATCGACTATTTCGCCTGGATCCTTCTCGCCAGCTCCGCGCGCGGGACTGAAGTCTGTTCGCCGCTCTCCAGATTCTTCAACGCGAAGGACCCGGAATTGACTTCGTTTTCGCCCACGATCAGGGCAAAGCGCGCGCCGATCTTGCTCGCGGTTTCGAGAGACTTCTTCAAGCGAAAATTCTCATCCCCTAATTCGACCACCACGTCGTGACGACGCAGTTCCCGCGCCAGGCGCGCTGCTTCACGGTTCGTCCCGGCTCCCAGCGGTGCGATGTAAACATCCGGCTTGTGCTGCACTGCTTCCGCGGACTCCTGCAGCGCCAGCACCAGACGGTCTTCGCCGATGGCAAAGCCGATCCCGGGAGCATTAGGGCCCCCGAGCGACTCCGAGAGTCCATCGTAGCGGCCGCCGCCGAGAATCGCATTTTGCGCGCCCAAAGCTCCGTGGGTGAATTCGAACGCCGTGCGGGTGTAATAGTCGAGCCCGCGCACCAGGCGTTCGTTGAGCGTGAACGGGACGCCGACAGCTTTCAGGAT
>JBGQIG010000120.1:0-8092 GCA_041498365.1 Terriglobia bacterium
CTGGGCGCATGGCTGGAACAGCTGTTGGCTGAGTCTACGGGTAAGCAAGGCAAGGGCATCGTCCCCGTGGATCGGGAGGCATTGGGATCGCCGGATGTGTACGGCAGCGATCGTATCTTCGCCTATGTGCGCCTGGATTCCGCGCCCGATGCAGCGCAAGATGCCAAAGTCGCTGCGCTGGAGCAGGCCGGTCATCCCGTCGTGCGCATCGCGCTGGCCGACACACATGACATCGGTCAGGAATTCTTCCGCTGGGAGATCGCAACCGCAGTGGCAGGATCGATTCTCGGGATCAACGCGTTCAACCAGCCCGATGTCGAAGCCAGCAAGATTGCCACCAAGAATCTGACCTCGGAGTACGAGAAGAACGGCTCGCTCCCGGCCGAGAACCCGATTCTTGAAGACGACGGCATCAAGCTGTTTACAGATGCCAGGAACGCGGAAGCCCTGGCAAAAGCCGCGGGCAGCGACAAGTCGCTGGTCGGATATCTTCGCGCTCATCTCAATCGCGTGGGCAGCGGGGACTATTTTGCCCTGCTGGCCTATATTCAGATGAACGCCGAGCACGAAGCCGCCCTGCAGGAACTGCGTCATGCCCTGCGTGACAGGAAGCGAGTTGCTACTTGCCTCGAATTTGGACCGCGATTCCTGCATTCCACAGGTCAGGCTTACAAGGGCGGACCCAACAGCGGAGTCGTTCTACAGCTGACTTGCGAGGATGCGGCTGACTTGCCTGTGCCGGGGCAGAAGTATACCTTTGGCGTGGTCAAGGCTGCCCAGGCGCGGGGAGACTTTCAGGTGCTCGCTGAGCGCGGGCGCCGGGCGTTGCGGGTCCATCTGGGCAAAGACCTTGCCTCTGGCCTCGCCCGGTTGTCGGCGGCGTTTCGTCAAGCTCTGAACTAACTTCCCCTGGGTGTTATGCCGCTGCTTCCGGCGGTAGCCACGGAAATACTCGCTTTGGTTACAAAAACGATTTAATATTGGATAAGGAGCGGATTTTATGCGACTGGGAATGGTCGGCCTAGGCCGGATGGGCGCCAACATGGCGCGCCGCTTGATGCGCGGTAAACATGAAGTCGTGGTCTCCGACCTGAGCGCTGAAAACGTAAAGAAACTAGGTGGCGAGGGAGCCACCGCATCGGCCTCGCTCGATGACTTCGTCGGCAAGCTGGGTAAGCCCCGGATCGCCTGGCTGATGGTACCCGCGGGAGGTCCCACCGAGCAGACCGTGCAAGCCCTGTCCCAGCGCATGCAGGCGGGCGACATCCTCATCGATGGTGGCAACTCCTACTTCAAAGACGACGTTCGCCGCTCCCGGCAGCTCAAGGAAAAGGGTATTCATTACGTCGATGTCGGCACCAGTGGCGGCGTCTGGGGCCTGGAGCGCGGCTACTGCATGATGATCGGAGGCCCCAAGGAGGCGGTGCAGCAACTCGATCCGGTTTTCAGGACATTGGCTCCCGGGCGTGGCGATATTCCACGCACCCCCGGGCGCGAGAAGTTGCCCGGCACCGCCGAGGACGGATACATCCACTGCGGCCCTTCCGGTGCCGGGCACTTCGTGAAAATGGTTCACAACGGAATTGAATATGGGATGATGCAAGCCTACGCCGAAGGCTTCGACATCTTCCGCAACGCCACCAGCAAAGAGGTTCCGGAAGAGCATCGCTACGACTTGAACCTGGCCGACATCGCCGAAGTCTGGCGCCGCGGCAGTGTCGTCAGCTCGTGGCTGCTGGATCTGACCGCCATCGCATTGGCTGAGAATCCCACACTCTCCGAGTACACCGGTTTCGTTCAAGACTCCGGAGAAGGCCGCTGGACCATCCAGGCAGCCATTGATGAAGCGGTTCCGGCCGAGGTTCTTTCGGCAGCCTTGTACACCCGCTTCCGTTCGCGGCAGGAACACACCTTCGCGGAAAAGGTGCTTTCGGCAATGCGTCAGAAGTTCGGCGGTCACGTCGAGCCAGGAGCTGCGTCGAAGAAGACAGCATAGGAATTCCCTGCAAGACTTCGACTGAGGGAAGGAAAGAACGCATTCCAGACGGCATGGCCCAGACTGACGTGATGCCCGCGAAGGAGCACCAGCGGATCGGAAGGCCGGGCGATCCTTGCACCATGGTGATCTTTGGCGCAAGCGGCGACCTCACCCGCCGCAAGCTGATTCCCGCTCTCTACAATCTGGCGAAGAACGAGCTGCTATCGCGCGAGTTCGCGGTGATCGGAGTGGCACGCTCGCCCATGTCCACAGAGGACTACCGCAGGAAAGTTTCAGAAGACATCAAGCAGTTTGCCACTGACAAGGTGGAGTCCGATATCTGGGAATGGTTCGTCCGCCGTATGCACTATCTGAGCGGCGATATGGGCGACAAGAATCTTTATCTGCAGCTTAAGGATTTGCTCGACAAGGTGGACAAGGACCACTCCACCCACGGCAATCACATGTACTACCTGGCTACGGCGGCGGATTTTTTCGGCCCGGCCGTGGAACAACTGGCTGCCGTCGGCCTCATGCAACAGGACGGTCAGCGCTGGCGGCGGGTGGTCATCGAAAAGCCGTTTGGACATGACCTCGACTCCGCCAGAATTTTGAACCGACAACTGCTGCAGGTCGCCGAAGAAAAGCAAATCTACCGCATCGACCATTATCTGGGGAAGGAAACGGTTCAGAACATTCTGGCTCTGCGCTTCGCCAATGGGATCTTCGAGCCGATCTGGAACCGGCGCTACATCGATCACATCCAGATTTCAGTTGCGGAAACGGTGGGCGTGGAGAAGCGCGGCGGATATTACGACAAGGCGGGCGCGCTGCGGGACATGGTGCCCAATCACATCATGCAGCTCATCAGCCTGACGTCGATGGAGCCGCCGGTTTCCTTCCGCGCCGACGCGGTCCGTGACGAGCAAGGCAAGATTCTGCACGCCATTCAGCCTTTGAGTTCGGAAGACGTGTTGACCCGGACCGTGCGCGGTCAATATGGCGAGGGCATCATCGGCGGAGAACGTGTGCCCGCCTACCGCAGCGAACCCGGCGTTCCCGGCGATTCCAGAACCGAAACTTTCGTAGCCATGAAGCTGCAGATTGATAACTGGCGCTGGGCCGATGTTCCTTTTTATCTTCGCACCGGGAAACACCTGGCTGGCCGCAGCACCAACATTGTCATCCAGTTCCGGCGCGCGCCTTTCGTGCTGTTCCGTGACACCCCGGTGGAGAATTTGATGCCTAACCAACTGGTGTTGCACATCCAGCCGGAAGAAGGCATTTCTCTCCGCTTTGCCGCCAAGGTGCCAGGACCCGCTATGCGTCTGGGCGCCGTGGACATGAACTTTGAATATTCCGACTATTTCGGATCTCAGCCCAGCACCGGCTACGAGCGGCTGCTGCATGATTGCATGATCGGCGACGCCACCCTGTTTCAGCGTGCAGACATGGTGGAAGCCGGTTGGTGCGTCGTCAGCCCGGTGCTGGACGTCTGGAAAGCCTTGCCACCCCGCAATTTTCCTAACTATGCCGCCGGCACCTGGGGCCCCAAAGAGGCCGAAGACCTGCTGGAACGTGACGGCCGCCACTGGAGGAACTTCGAGACATGATTCTGGCAGGCGATATTGGAGGTACCCATGCGCGGCTGGCTTTCTTCGATACTGTGGATGGCCGCTTCAGCCTGGTCTCGGCTTCCATCTTTCCCAGCCGTGAGTATTCTGGCCTGGATGAAATCGTAGCCAAGTTCGTGGACACGGCAAACCTGCGTCCCGACACCGCCTGTTTCGGCATTGCGGGTCCGGTTCGCAACGGCCGGGTGGAAGCTTCCAATCTTCCCTGGGTCATCGAAGCCAAGCGTTTGGCCGATGAGCTCAAGATCAACAAAGCTCTCCTGATCAATGATCTCGAGGCCAACGCCTGGGGTATTCCCGCTCTTGAGGCCAAGGATGTGGTGGCGCTCAACCAGGTCAAGGGGCAGCCGGTGGGCAACCAGGCGGTGATCGCAGCCGGAACCGGGCTGGGCGAAGCTGGGATGTACTGGGACGGCAAACAGCACCATGTTTTCGCCAGCGAGGGTGGCCACGGAGATTTTGCCCCGCGCAATCAGCTGGAAGTGGAGCTGTTTAACTATCTTCGTACCCGCTTCGGCCACGTCAGCTATGAGCGCATCGTTTCTGGTCCGGGGCTGGTCAATGTTTTCAGTTTCCTCCGCGATACTGGCCGTGGCACGCCCCCGCAATGGCTGATCGACGAAATGACGCACTCCGACTCGGCCGCGGCAATTTCCCGTGCCGCCATCGATAGCAAGTGCGCGCTATGCGAGCAGGCCGTCGATTTGTTTATCTCCATCTTTGGAGCGGAGGCGGGCAATCTGGCGCTCAAGATCATGGCCACGGGCGGAGTGTACCTGGGTGGCGGCATCGCCCCCAAGATGCTTACCAAACTCTCCGGACCATTGTTCATGCAGGCATTCGCCGGCAAAGGCAGGATGCAAGCCCTGCTGGAGTCCATGCCGGTCAGGGTGATCACCAACGACCGGATTGCGTTGCTGGGCGCCGCGCGCTGCGCCCTGCTCAAAACGGCCGCGTAAGGTGAGCCCCCACATGCCGCCGCAAACGGAAATTCGCGTTCTGGACAATTCAGCGGAATTGTTTGAGGCCGCAGCAGCTGAGTTTGCAGTTCAAGCCTCCGACGCGGTGCAGGCCGAGGGAAGATTCACGGTCGCCCTCTCCGGCGGCTCCACCCCGAAGCGCCTCTACTCCCTGCTCGCGACCAAGCGATCTATTCCCTGGGAGAAGATTTGCTTGTTCTGGGGTGACGAACGCCACGTTCCACCGGACCATCCAGACAGCAATTACCGCATGGCCCATGAAGCGCTCCTGTCGAAGGTTCCAGTGCGTCCGGAAAATATTTTCCGCATTCACGGCGAGGAAAGAGATGCGGAGGCCGCAGCCCGCCAATACGAACAAACCCTCCAGGATTTTTTCCACCTCTCCACCGGGAAATTCCCGCGCTTTGATCTGATCTTACTGGGCATGGGCCCGGATGGTCACACCGCTTCACTCTTCCCCGGAACATCGGCGTTAAGCGAAAGAACTCGCCTGGTCGTCACGAACTGGGTAGAAAAATTCCAGACCCACCGCATCACTTTCACTTTCCCGGTCCTTAACACGGCCGCTTGCGTGATGTTTGTTGTGAGCGGAGCGGAGAAAGCTCCTATGCTTCATGAAGTGCTGGAGAACAGCAGCGCCAAGCTGCCTGCCCAGCAAGTGCATCCGAGCAGCGGTAAGTTGCTCTGGCTGGTGGATAGTGCAGCCGCCAATGCTTTGTCCCGCCGAGCCGGCTGACCAGTGCTCATTTACTCTCAAGGGCGGGCCGTCCAAACTCCGCTTGAGGATCTCCAAACTAAGTACTGCCCGTAGAACATTAGGTCGTTACTAGTAAGGGAGCAATCTGGACTAATTTGCGTCTTACTCGTCGGACTTCCGACGTAATCAAGCAGACTAAGTTACATCGCGCTGTGTTTTCCACAGAAATCTGGGTATCTTCGATTGACAGCGATGTCGAACGCTGCTAGCTTGTGCCTCCCCTGTCGCTTCTTACTCTGCCTACGAAGGTGCGCAAGAACGCATTAGTCAACTTGTAACACGAACTCGCTTCCAGGGCCTTCTTGACGAGGGCACACTTTGGCCACGCCGCGAAATGGGTGCGGGAATGGTGTCCCCAGTTGTAAGTCCCTGTACAAGATCCTTGGCCATCCATGGAGAGAGTATGAAGATTGTGGTCGCGTTTCTCATTCTAACCGCGATGCTGTGCATCAATCCCCAAGCGAATGCACAGTGTGCACAAGGTCCAAATGCCACCTGCGTAACCTCGTTCACGATCTCGCCGGGTGCGATCAGTGGCGACAGTACCGAAACTGCGACTGGCCAGGTGACGGCTCATCTGCCTCCCGGAGTGAACCAATGGGAGGTCTCCCTGAGCCCGGGTGGTCTGAACTTTCAGGGATGTGCTCCACCCGCTGTGGCTTTCAGTTATGGTTGCTATGTGACTGGTCCGGCCGTCACGGTCTATTTCTTCGGCATCAATAACCAGCAGACACCTATCCAGGGGCAGATGAATGCCTCTGCCCTTTACCAGAACGACCAGGGCATCACCGCGTCAGTAATAATTAACCCGATTCCTCCCCCCTCGACTCCCAGCCAGAACCCTGATGGTCCTTGCCCTAGCGGCAACTGTGGATTTGGTGGGAAGCCTATCAATTTCACCAGTGGTGATACCTGGATCAGCCAACAGGATTATTCGATTCCCGGCGTGGGTGGAGGGGTAGCACTAACGCGAACCTGGAACAGCCTCTGGTCTCTGATGCAGCCCCCCGAGCAGTCCGGCGTCTTTGGGGACAGCTGGCGCAGCAACTTCGAAGAGCGGATTCAGGTCCTCACCGGTGGTGTCGTCAAGTATTGGAAAGGTGACGGAAGCAAGCTGTTTTATCTTTACGATAGTCTTTCGGGCGTTTACGTGCTGACTGCGCCACTTGACGACCAAACCACGATCAGCTTCAACTCAAGCACTGCGCTCTGGACTGCCGTGCTCAAGGGTGGAACCCAGAAGATCTTTAATAGCGCTGGCTATCTGACCTCGATTGTGGACCGCAACGGCAACACCATCCAGATCGTGATCGACGCCGCCAACCAGAATCGAATTGCCAGCGTGACCGACGCCGCCAACCGGACTTTGACTTTCCATTACGCCAACGGAACATTTCCGCGCCTGTGCACCAGCATCACCGACGCCGTGGGTACGATTGCGGCCTACACCTATGACGCGTCGGGACGCCTGACACAAGCCCTTTATCCCGATAGTTCACAATTGAATTTTCAGTACAATGACCCAAACAGCCCAACTTTGATCTCCGCCGTGATCGATTCACAGTCGAGGATCATTGAGTCGCACACCTACGATTCGCAGCGGCGAGGCTTGACTTCGCAACAGGCAAATGGAGTCAATAACGTGACCGTGGCGCTATACGGAAACGGTTACACCGGCATACGCGATTCTCGCAGCAACTTTTCCTGGGTCAACTACACCACCCTGGCTCAACGCGAATACCTGAGCAGTACCACAGGGTACGGCTGCGCGAGCTGCGGGTTCCTGAGTACAAAGCAGCAGTTCATCTCTCCCCAGGGCTACGTGATTTACAGCGGAGATCCCTTTGGGCTCAAGCCCACTCAGTACAGTTACGACACTCAGGGCAATGTCCTGAGCGTCTCCAGACCCTACGGCGACAATTACACGTTCGGGATTGCGGGATGGAATACTTGGAACTACACCTACAACGCATTCGGCGAAGTTTTGATCGCCACCGACCCGCTGGGGCACCAAACCACCAATGTTTACGACACCCACGGCAACCTGCTGACCACCACCACACCTCCACCGGATGGTTCCACGCCCGCGAGCGTCACCACCTTCACTTACAACACCAACGGCACGCTGAAGACGATTAAAGACCCGCTCAACCACATTACGACGCTCACCTACTTCCCCACCGGCCTGATCAACACCATCAAAGACGCCAATAACAAAACCACTACCTATGCCTACGACGCCCGTGGAAACCGGACCAGCGTGATCGACCCGGTCAATGGCAGCACCAAGCCCACGACCTTCGCTTACGACTCCATGAACCGCCTGACTTCGATCACTTATCCCGGCGCCACCACCAGCGTTACGTTCCACTACGATTATCGAGGCCGCCGCGACTGGGTCCAGGACCAGAACGGCAAGAAAACTACCTATGGCTATGACGATGCCGACCGCCTCATCTCGGTCACCGACGCCCAGTCTCCCACGCCCGGCGTGACCACGTATGCCTACGACACCGAGAACAACCTGACCGACATCTACGACGCTGCCAGCAACCACACCCACATGGACTACGCCGCCAATGCGGTGTGGCTCAGTACCGTCACGTTTCCTTCGGGTTTCACCGAAAACTACACCTGGGACACGGCTTTTCCCAACATCCGAAGCAAGCAGGACCGCAACGGCAATACCATTCGTTACAACTACGATTTCCAGAACCGGGTGTGGCAAAAGAACTATCCCGAC
>JBGQIG010000121.1:0-8054 GCA_041498365.1 Terriglobia bacterium
CGTCAAGGCAGCGCCCGCAAAGACCTGACTGGCCTGTACAGCACTTACACCGCTAACGATCCCCAGTTCGTGGTGACCATCGATCGCGAGAAAGCGAAGAGCTTGCACGTTCCCCTACAGCAGATTACGGATGCCCTGGGCATCTACATGGGTTCGGCGTACGTCAACGACTTCGACTTCAACAATCGATCGTACCGAGTCTATGTGCAAGCGGACCAGCAGTTCCGCACCCAATCGAAGGACATCAAGCAGTTCTACGTGCGCTCCGACAGTGGGTCCATGATCCCGCTGGAAAACCTGGTCTCGATCAAGCAGACCACCGCGCCCCAGGTGATCAGTCATTACAACCTGTTTCGGTCCGCTGAAGTCGACGGCTCGGCGGCTCCCGGCTTCAGTTCGGGGCAGGCTATAGAAGCCATGGAAGACTTGAGCAGGAAGGTCCTGCCGCAAGGCTACAGCTTCCAGTGGACCGGCCTGTCGCTCGAAGAACTCCAGTCGGGAAGCACTACGCTGATCCTGTTCGGGCTGGGCACGCTGGTGGTATATCTCACGCTCTCGGCTCAGTATGAAAGCTTTGTGCTGCCCTTCATTGTGCTGCTGGCCGTCCCCATGGCGCTTTTGGGAGCGCTCACCGCTCAGTCACTGCGCGGCCTGGAAAACGACGTCTACTGCCAGATCGGGCTGGTCATGCTGGTGGGACTGTCGAGCAAGAACGCCATCCTGATCGTGGAATTCGCGGAGCAACTGCGGCATCGTGGGCTGCCGCTGCTGGAAGCTGCGGTGGAATCTGCAAGAATCCGGCTGCGGCCGATTCTGATGACTTCTCTGGCTTTCATCCTGGGCGTGGTGCCGCTGGTGGTGGCATCGGGTGCGGGCGAACACGGCCGGCATTCGGTGGGCACCACGGTGTTCGGCGGAATGATCGTCTCCACAACGCTGAACCTGTTCTTCATTCCAGTGCTGTACCTGATCATCGAGGGCTGGCGGGAACGCGGAAAGTCGCCGGCGCTGGCGTCCGAGCCCGCATCCGAGCCCGCATCGGACTGAGAATGGTAGGCTTACCCGATGAGCCGCGAAGTTCTCGTTCTACGCGAGCCTGAGATTCGCGCCCTCCTTGATCCTCAAGCTTGCATTGCTGCCATGGAGCAGGCTTTTGCCGCCTATTCCACGGGACATGCGCAACTGCCCTCCGTAATTCATCTCGACGTGCCGGAAAACAGCGGCGAGATTCACGTGAAAGCCGGGCATTTGCGCGGCGAGCCCTACTACGCGGTCAAGATCGTCTCCGGATTTCTGAATAACCCACAGCTGGGTTTGCCGCCAAACGACGGAATGATCGTGATGTTCGACGCCAAGACCGGCGCTCCGGCAGCCTTTCTCCTGGACAACGGATTCATCACTGACCTGCGCACAGGTGCCGCAGGCGCAGTTGCCGCCAAACATCTCGCCCGCAAGAAAATCCAGACGGTCGCGATAATCGGCACCGGTGGACAGGCGCGACATCAGTTGGAGATGCTGGCTCTACAGAGAAGTTTTGGCGAAGTTCGTATATGGGGCCGCGATCCTCATAAGGCGCAAGCCTGCGCCAGCGAGCTGGGAAAACGTCGCGTCATTCCCGCGTGCAATTTCGCGGTGACGGAATCCGTAAAAGAGGCAGTGGATGGCGCCGACCTCGTCATCACCGTTACCGCCAGCCGTGAACCCCTGGTACGGGCCGCGTGGCTGAAACCTGGAGTGACGGTGATTGCAGTGGGTTCAGATGGCCCCGACAAACAGGAACTCGATGTGGACGTACTGGCGCGAGCAGACAAGATAGTCGCCGACAGCATCCCGCAATGCCTGCGCCTGGGCGAAATCCATCACGCGGTAGAAAAAGGAGCGATCGCGAAAGAGAAAATCTATGCGGAACTAGGTGAGATAACAGCGGGCCTCAAGCCAGGCCGGACATCAGAAGAAGAAATCATTGTCTGCGACTTGACCGGCGTGGGCGTGCAAGATGTGGCAGCGGCATCACTGGTGCTCGGACGCGCCGAAACCGAAGGCCAAGGCGAACGGCTTGCGCTGTGAAGCGATTCTTGTAGCGCCGGCGTCCCGCCGGCTGTCCTGAGGGCATCCCTTCGGCTCCGCTCCCGGCAGGCTCTGCCCTCAGTAGCGTCGTAGAAGGCAAAAAACTAGGCAGCGCCTCGCCGTGTGTTGTCGGCACGAGCCGACTTCGAATGACTCCCCTTTTTCTTCAATTCTTCCAGCGTAAGATCGACCCGCGCCAGGCCGCGCAGCGTGTAGTCGATATCGTATCCGTAACCTACTCGGATGTAACGCCCAACACCGAAGTGATCCCCTGGCGTGATCAACACAGATCGTTCCTTGCGCAACTTGTCAAAAAGCGCAGCGGAGGAAACCGGCAACCGGTAGCGAAAGAAAGTGATCGCACCTGCAACCGGCGGGATGTAGCTGAAGATGTCATCGTGGGAGTGGATCCACGCCTCCAACCGAGGCAGGTTGCGACGAATGATCGCGCGAGTGCGTTCCAGGACTTGTTCGCGGCGGGCGGGTTCCATCACCATGCGCGCCAGTCGGTCAGACAGCATGGTCGGAGTCAGCGTAGTGTAGTCATGATAGGAGCAGAGTTTGGCGATGGTCTTCGGCGGGGCGACGATCCATCCCAGACGCAGCCCCGGCAATCCGAAAGCCTTGGAAAGCCCCGAAGTGATGAGCAACCTGTCGTAGCGTCCCCAAAAAGTAGGCGTGAGCGGGCCGCTCACTTCCGCGCCACGATAAATCTCATCCACCAGGAGCCAGGCACGGGCTTTGCGTGCGACCCCAACAATCTCCTCCATTTCCTCTTCATTCAGGACTGCGCCCGTGGGATTGTTGGGATTGGTCACCACGATCAGGCGCGTCTTCTTGCTCACCGCCCGGTGGAGACTTTCGAGGTCAAGCGCCCACCGTGCTTTGCCATTCCCAATTTCGCGCGCTTCCACCAGATGAAAGCCAGTCGTTTTGGCTGCGTAGGCTCGGGCGAGCCCCCAGGTTTGAAGATAGTTGGGCAGCATTACCGCCGCGTGATCGCCCTTTTCCAGAAGCCCCCAGAGCGCGGTGAAGTTGGCCTCGGAACCGCCGTTGGTGACCAACACGTGGTCGCGAGTTGCGCCGTACCACGAGGCAATGCGCTCCCGAAGCTGTTCCGAACCATCGGACTCGGGATACTTTAAGGCGAGGGAAAGAAAGCCCGCAGAATCCTGGGGATTCTCCAGAATTTCCTCTACCCGCAAGGGAAGAACGCCACTCTCTGACAGGTTGAACTCGACTTCGTTTTCGTACAGGCACTGCGTTCTTTCCATCCGGAACAGATCGATGCGCACGGTCCCTCCAGTCGGCGACGCGATTTGGCGCCAAATCCAGCAAAAAAGCGGAAGGACAGTGTAAATCAGGTGCTATCCGAGTGCGGCCCTCAATCTTGGGTGCATCGGGGAATTGTTGTCGCTCAGCCACGAAGCGGCGCAAGGATGCAACCCACGGCGTAAGCCGTGGGTATAAGAGGCGCCTCTACCCAGCCCCGAAGGGGCGAAAGACCAGATGCCACAACCTTACTGGATCGCAGGAACTACCTCCCAACCCGCTGCCATGCCGCTCCTAGCACCTGGCGCTGACCAGCCTGTTGCACAAAGGCAATCACCCGAAGATTGTTCAAATCGGTTTTGGAATCGAGTTTCACGCGAACGTCTTGTGAAAAATTCTTTCCCGACTCCAGGCTCCCCACTTTCGTGAGGCTCTGCACCACGCCCACGTGAGTCAACCGACGGCCGCCATTTTCCCCGCGCAACACCTGCGACTCGGCGTGATTCAGGGCGACGACAAGATAAACATCAGCTTTGCGCGGTTTCGAAGTTTCCGGTAGAGCATCGGCTTCGACATGGGCTCGTAGAGTGTTCGGAGTGTTCAGCGAGACGCCGGAGATGCGGACTGGGACCTTCTGCAGAGCCAGGGCCTTCTGAACCGCCTGGGTCGCCAGTCCAGAATCGTTGCCCACAAATTCAGTCGCACCATCGACCACCATCTGGGGCGTATAAACACTGCTCAAACCGAAGCGGTCGGAATAGGCGCTTTGGCGATCGCTGAAGAAGCGCGAAGAATAAGGATCGGTCCAGCCGATGTGATTCCAGTAGTCCACATGCTCGCTGAGAACGATCAACTGCGCGCTGCCAACTGGCTGCGTACGATCCAACTGCTGCAGCAGAGCGTCGGCCGGAGGACAACTGGAGCATCCCTCGGAAGTAAACAACTCGACCAAAACCGGAGACGGAGGATTATGTTGCGGCACATCCGAAGCGGATCCTAACATCCACGCAGCAAAGACAGTGACAAAAAACAGGCTCAAGAGTTTGACCATTCCACACCCATCCAGCGCCGCGAAAAGTATCGCACGCTGCCAGAAAAGATGTGCAGGAGAGCTGAAAAGTTACAGCCCAGTGTCACCCCGAGCAAAGTCGAGGGCCATATACAACAAAGGTACTGGTCTATAATTACAAGATTCCCACCATCATGCGAGCAATCCTCTCTCTGGGCCTGATTCTCCCGCTGTGTGCATATGCCCAGACGGCCGCTAAGAAAAATCCCGTCCCCCTCATCTCCGCTCCCCGGTTCAAAGATGTAGCTAAGCAGGCAGGCCTGACCGTTTCCCACATCTCCACTCCTGAAAAGAAATACATCGTGGAATCCATGAGCGGCGGCGCCGGCCTGATCGACTGCGACAACGACGGCAAGCTGGACATCATCACAGTGAACGGGTCCACCATTGATCGTTACCGGCAGGGTGGCGATCCCATGATCACCCTCTATCGTCAGGATGCCGATTTCAAGTTCACCGACACCACCAAGACCTCCGGCCTGACGCGAAAAGGCTGGGGCATGGGCGTGGCGGTCGCCGACTTCGATAACGACGGCTTGCCGGACATCTACGTCACCGGCTTCGGCGGCAACGCGCTCTATCGCAACCTGGGCAATTGCAGCTTTGAGGACATAACTGAAAAAGCGGGCGTGGCCGCCGGAGGCTTTAACACTGGAGCAGCCTGGGCGGACTATGATCGCGATGGATTCGTGGATCTCTATGTTTCGCGCTATGTCCACTTCGACATGGACCATCTGCCCACCTTCGGCAGCGATGAGAAGAATTGCCGCTTTAAGGGAATCCTGGTCCAGTGCGGACCCTGGGGCATGATCGGGGAATCCGACCTGCTCTTTCACAATCGTGGCGACGGAACCTTTGAAGAAGTTTCCAAAAAAGCGGGCGTGGAAGATTCCAACCGTTACTACGGGCTGGGAGCGATCTGGGGCGACTACGACAACGACGGCTGGCCCGACCTGTACGTAGCCAATGATGCAGGTCCCAACTACCTGTACCACAACAAGCACGACGGAACGTTTGAGGAGGTCGGAATGCTTTCCGGCATCGCGCTCGGCGGTGACGGCCAGGCGCAAGGCTCCATGGGCGTTGACTGGGGCGACTACCTGCACGAAGGCCGGCTTTCCATGTTCGTAACCAACTTTCACGAGCAGCCGGATACGTTGTACCGCAATCTGGGAAAGGACGGGTTCTCTGACGTCAGCTGGCCGGCAAAGCTGGCGCAACCCACGTTCCCCCTGGTGGGCTGGGGCACCGCTTTTTTCGACATGGATAATGACGGCTGGCTGGATATTTTTATCGCCAATGGTCATGTGTACCCGCAGGTAGATTCCATTCCAGGAGGGCCGTCCTACCGCCAACCCATCCAGATATTCCGCAACAATCGCGATGGAAGCTTTGCCGACGTGTCCGCGGCGCTCGCCTCCATTTCCGCGGAGAGTCGGCGGGGAGCGGCCTTCGGCGACATTAACAACGACGGAGATGTCGACGTCGTGCTGGTGAATGTGGGAGCGCCCCCCACGCTGCTGCTGAACCAGGGCGGCAATCACAATCATCGCGTGCTGTTCCGGCTGGCAGGCACGAAGAGCAACAAAGAGGCGATCGGCGCGCGGGTAACGGTGAAAGCAGCAAAGCTGGTGCAGTTCAGCGAAGCCAGGGCGGGGGGCAGTTATATTTCGCAGAACGACCCAAGGCTGCACTTTGGCCTCGGAGCGGAATCCAGAATCAGCGAAGTGGAGATCAGGTGGCCGAGCGGCAAAGTGGAAGTTCTGCGCGAAATCCCTGCAGATTTTATTTACACAATTGTTGAAGGTCGGGGGATTGAGGGCAAGACCCCGTTACCGCCGCTGTAGTCTCACTCTTGCTCCAGCATCTCCCCCAGTGTCGGTTTGTGTTTGCCCGTTTTCTTTTCCCTGCGATCCGGCACAACACGTCCGGCAGGAGGCGCGCCAATCTGTGCCCGCGCCATGGCCTTTACTGCATCGACCGCGCTGAACTTCTTGGGCTTGCGCTTCTTCTTCGCCATCGACACATCTTGCCATAGCTTGAACGCGGCAAAGCTGCAATAATTAAGTCGAAAGCGTGAAAAGTACCGTGCCTTGGGACCGAACTCATTATGGAAGAGCGAGATTTCTTCGACGAGCGGCCGGAAAAGAAGATGGCAACGCTCAACTGCCCGCATTGTCATCAGCCCGCGGAATATGAAGTCACCTGGATCGTCCGCACCAAGAAGCGGCAGTTGCCCGGACGCGGCGATGAGCGTGATCGCGCCCGCTTCGCCAAGGCCCGCTCCTACATGCTGCGCAAAGACGACCTGATGGCGTGCAAGAATGTGCGTTGCCGCAAGCGCTTCGAAATCTCGGGTGTGCAATCCGTGGTCTTTACCGAGTAGCCTTCAGCACTAACCAACATCGTTCCGGGAGACGCCACGGTACTGGCCTGGCTGAATGCTGAATGCTGAGTGCTCATTTATACTCATTTGTTTGCCTCAGGTGACTGCATGAAGATTCTGGTCTGCATGAAACAAGTGCCGCAGAAGGATGCACCGCTCAAACTCAACGAAGCCGGCACCTGGATCCGCGAAGACGTCTCCTACGAGGTCAATGAACCGGATGCGTTTGCCCTCGAAGAGGCGCTTCGTCAAAAAGAGAAGCATGGTGGGGAAGTAGTCGTGATTACGGCGGGTCCCGCGCGTGCGCAGCAGGTCCTGCGCGAAGCGCTGGCCAAGGGCGCGGACCGCGCCATCCACCTTGAAGACAACGCATTTGTCAGCCTTGACGCTGCTAACACTGCCCGCGCCTTTGCGGCTTCCATCAAGGATGAGAAGTTCGATCTCATCTTCACCGGCCTGCAATCTGACGACTACGGCTACGCGCAAACCGGTGTTGTGCTGGCGGAATTGCTGGGCTGGCCGCACGCCACAATCATCATGCAGATCGAAAAAACGGACGCCGGAATCAAAGTCAAGCGTGAGTTGGAAGCGGGCTATTTCCAGTTCGTGGACATGCCCCTGCCCGCCGTGCTCACCATTCAGTCCGGCATCAACAAGCTGCGCTATGCCACGCTGATCGGCATCAAGCAGGCGAAAAACAAGCCCTTGCGCAAAGTGCCGATGACTGAGGTGCAGTCGGCGATTGCCCCCAACATGCAAAAGATCGAGCGCCTTTACATTCCTCAGAAAACGAAGAACACCGAGTTTCTGGAAGGCCCCCCGGGGGAAGTGGCGAAGAAGCTGGTAGAAAAGCTGCGCAACGAAGTACGCGTGCTGTAGCGCATCACTGGGAACCGAGAACTGAAATCTAAGAACTGGGTTTCAAATCCAATCTCTGGAACCTTAAGAGCCGAGACGTCAAATCATGACTGATTCGATTTTGGTCGTTGTCGAGCAACGCGAAGGAAAACTGAACCGCGTTTCCTGGGAAACGCTCACCGCCGGACAATCGCTGGCCACCGAAACTGGCTGGACGCTGGAAGCTGCCGTCGCCGGCAGCAACGTCTCCGGCTTCGCCACAGAGATTGCGGGTAAAAAAGTCGCGAAAGTTTACGCCATCGAATCGCCTAAGTTCGAACCATACACGCCGGATGCTTTCGCTGCCGGCCTGAAGCAATTCATTGCATCAAAGCAGCCCAAGCTGGTTCTGCTGCCGCACAC
>JBGQIG010000122.1:0-8051 GCA_041498365.1 Terriglobia bacterium
AACGGTAGCCCATCGGTCGTCGACCCGAGCACGCCCCAAGCAGACGACCGGTGGGTTTTCTTTTTTGAGCTGGAAATAAGCAATTAGCAATTGGCGCTTAGCACTCGGCCAATTCCAGTGCAAAACGCCAGCTCTTCGCCTGCTCTCCCAATTTTTCCGATCCCAAGCAGAGTTAATTTCGAGGCAGGCATTGGCCAAATGCCAAGTGCTAATTGCCAAGTGCCGATTCCCCGCTGATGTAGTCCTTCACCGCTTGCTTCCATTTTCCCTGCGCCTTCAGGATGTACTCGATCGCATCGCGCAGCGCCCCTTCGCCCCCGGAGTGCGGAGTTATGTAGTGCGCCTTCTCTTTCACCTCGCGTCGGGCGTTGGCCACAGCGATCGAGAGGCCGCAGTTTTGCATCGGGGGTAGATCAATGACATCATCGCCTACGAAGGCGGCTTCACTCGCGCTTAGCTTTTCTTTTCCAAGAATTTCCTGGAAGGCCGTCAACTTGTCCGTGATGCCCTGATACACGTACTCCAGCTTGAGATCACGTGCCCGAAGCGCGACCGTCTCCGAATTGCGGCGGGTGATGAGTCCAGTTTTAAGACCTCCGAGCCGGGCAAGAGAGATGCCCGCTCCGTCGTGCGCGCTGAAGCCTTTGGCTTCAACCACGATCTGGTGCTGGGCTTCGGAGGGAACGGGAAAGAGGAAAATCTGGCCGTCGGTGAGGACGCCATCTACGTCAAACACGAGGAGTTTGATTTTCCTTGCCCGTTTTTTGGCCGATGCTGTTTTGGGCATTGCGGCGATTCTAGCATTGTGGCCGGCGGGGGTTTATGAGCGAGCGATCCACAAGATCGGAAAGTGGCGTCCGAGTTTCTCGAAGTCGCGGTCGGCGGTCACCAGTGTGGCCTGTCGCAGCTCCGACAGGGCCGCAGCTACACAATCCACGTAGGGAATCTTGTGGAGGACCTTGAGTTCGCCCGCTTTGAGCGACTGGGAGAGATCGACTGGAATGAGTTCAATGGGAAGGCGAGCAAGGTCAGCCACCGTCCTCCGCGCAGACTCCTCCCCGCGCTGTTGCCAGGATTGGTAGAACACTTCCCCCCAGTTCAAAACCGACATCAGCAACGGAGTGCCCCCGCGGCGAGCGTGTTTAAACAATTGCTCGACCCGTTCGGCTCCGGCGCCATCTTCAACGAAATCCAGCACCGCGTTGGCATCAAGCACATAGGTCTTGCTCATCGCGCCGTCCGGTCCTTCTCTATTCTGTGCTCGCGCTCCCAGGCTTCGACCAGAGAGTCCTTACCTTTGAGGCAACCGCGAAGGCTGCGAATAAACTCATCGGTGACAGGCTCCAAAATCTGGTTGTGGTTCTCGCTCTGAATCGGCTTGCCTTGGTAACGAACATCAAATCCCCTGTCCTGCAGAATCGCGACCGCTTGGTGTGAGTTGGTCGGGTCGTTAGGCGGAACTCCTGCCGCCTCCAGTACCAGCGGCCTGGCAGGAAGCTCCCGCCCATCGACAATCACGGTCCACTTCGGCATCTGACGGTTCCATCGAAAACTCTTTGCAGCCGTCGCTATGTCTTGCTTTGTAAGGACTGAGACCCTTGCACTTGCCATTTGTCGCCTCATTGCTATTCAAATTATTCATACTCATACTACTAAGCATAATACTATTGTTGATAGTTTGCAACCCGCCTTCCAACCGTCCCACCGAAGGCGAATGTTTTACGAAAGTCGCATGGTAGAATATCCGCCATGTCCGTTCCCTCCTCTCTAGACTGGGCTCATCCTCTCGTGGCCGAGTGGTTTGTCCGGAAGTTCGGCACGCCCACCGAGCCCCAGGAACAGGGCTGGCCTCACATTCTGGCGGGGCGAACGACCCTCATCTCCGCGCCCACCGGCTCCGGCAAGACTCTGGCTGCGTTTCTCGCCTGCATTGACCGGCTAGTTTGCAAAGCGTTAGCGGGTGATCTGCACGACCGCACCGAAGTTCTCTATGTGTCACCGCTGAAGGCGCTGGGCAACGACATCCAGAAAAATCTCGAAGGGCCGCTGGGCGAGATTCTTCAAATGGCAGGCGAGCGCGGGTTGCTGATGCCGGAGATTCGCACCGCGGTCCGCACCGGCGACACTCTGATGCACGAGCGCCGCGCGATGTTGAAACGGCCGCCGCATATTCTGGTCACCACTCCGGAGTCGCTCTACATCCTGCTGACCGCGGAGAAAAGCCGCGCCATTCTGCGCGATGTCGAAACCGTCATCGTGGACGAAATCCACGCCGTCGCGGACGACAAGCGGGGCGCCCACCTGGCGCTTTCGCTGGAAAGATTGGAAGCATTGATCAGGGAGGAGAAAGCAAATTCCTCGGGCCTTAAGGCCCTCGAAATGACAAATATGAGCGGGGCGGCGCACGGCACGGCTGAAGCCATGCCCTCCCGATTGGTGCGCATAGGTCTTTCCGCGACTCAGAAGCCGATAGAAGAAGTTGCACACTTTCTGACCGGCAACGGCCGGCCCGCACCGATCATCGTGGACGTAGGACACAAACGTAAGCTCGATCTCGCCGTAGAAGTGCCAGCCAGCCAGCTCGGCCCCATCACCACGAATGAGATGTGGGACGAGGTCTACAACCGGCTAGTGGAACTAATTGAGCAGCATCGCTCTACGCTGGTGTTTGTCAATACCCGGCGACTTGTGGAACGCATCTCCCACCATTTGGGGGAACGGCTGGGCCAGGACAACGTTGCCGCGCATCACGGCAGCCTGTCACGCAAGCTGCGCCTCAACGCGGAACAGAAGTTGAAAGAAGGCAAAGTCAAGGTGCTGGTGGCAACGGCATCGCTTGAACTAGGAATTGATATCGGGACCGTGGATCTCGTGGTGCAGATCAGTTCGCCGCGAGCCATCGCAGTCGCGCTGCAGCGGGTGGGACGTTCCGGCCACTGGCGTGGTGCCGTGCCCAAGGGACGCTTCTTTGCGGGCACTCGCGACGATCTGCTGGAATGCGCAGCGCTGGTGCGCGCGATCCGGCAAGGAGATCTGGATCGCCTGATGATCCCTGAATCTCCGCTGGATATTCTGGCGCAGCAGATCGTGGCGGCATGTGCCGCGGGAGGGGGCACCTCAAGTAGCGCCGCCGTCCCGGCGGCTGGCGTGGGGGCGTCCCGCCCCCACCCTCGAGGGCAAGATGCCCTCGAGACAGCCGGCGAGGACGCCGGCGCTACAACTATCAACCCTGCCACCGACACCGGATGGAACGAAGATGAACTCTTTGCCCTGGTGAAGCGGGCTTATCCTTACCGCAATCTTTCCCGCGAAACTTATGACGGTATCCTCGAAATGCTTTCCGAGGGAATTGCAGCCAGGCGAGGCCGTTATGGTGCCTACATCCATCGCGACCGCGTGAACCGCAAGCTGCGGCCGCGGCGGGGCAGCCGGCTGGCGGCCATCACCAGCGGGGGCGCCATTCCCGAGACCGCACTGTTTACTGTTGTGGCCGAGCCGGAGGGAATTGTCGTCGGTACGCTGGATGAGGACTTCGCCGTGGAGAGCATGGCCGGCGACATCATGCTTCTCGGTAACACCTCCTGGCGCATTCGCCGCGTAGAAGGCAAGTCTGGACGCGTGCTGGTGGAAGACGCCCATGGCGCTCCGCCCAGCGTTCCCTTCTGGCGCGGCGAGGCGCCGGCGCGAACTCAGGAACTTTCCGCGCATGTGGCCGATCTGCGCAAGGAAATCAGCGACCGTCTGCACCACGTTTTTCCGGTTGGAGTTTCGCAGAGCCAGCCCGCTGTGGCAGAGACGGTTGCCTGGTTGAAAGAAGAGTGTGGACTCGACGATTCCGGCGCGGAGCAGGCGATCGAGTATGTATTGCAGGGGCGAGCAGTGCTGGGGGATGTCCCCACGCAGGACACCATCATCGCGGAGCGCTTCTTCGATGAAGGCGGCGGGATGCAATTGATCATCCACGCGCCCTACGGTGGCCGCATCAACAAGGCCTGGGGATTAGCGCTGCGCAAGCGTTTCTGCCGCAACTTCAATTTTGAATTGCAGGCTGCCGCCACCGACAACGGTCTGAACATCGCGCTGGCCGAGCAGCACAGCTTTCCGCTGGCCGATGTTTTTCATTTCCTGAATGCAGAAACCGTGCAACCGGTTCTGGAGCAGGCGGCGCTGGCCTCTCCCATCTTTGGAACTCGCTGGCGATGGGACGCCAATCGCGCGCTGGCGCTGCTGCGTTTTCAAAGTGGGAAAAAAGTTCCGCCTCAGATTCAGCGCATGCGTTCGGACGATTTGCTGGCGTCGGTGTTTCCGGATGTGGCTGCGTGCCAGGAAAACATCGTGGGAGACATACAGATTCCCGACCATCCCCTGGTGACAGAAGTCATGAAAGACGTGCTCACCGAGGCGATGGACATCGACGGGCTCAAAGCGCTGCTGCGTGGGATCGAGCAGGGCCGCATCCGTTGCCTGGCGGTGGACACGCCCGTGCCGTCGCAATTCTCGCACGAGATTTTGAATGCGAATCCCTACGCCTACCTGGACGACGCCCCGCTCGAAGAACGCCGTGCCCGGGCGGTGGAGATGCGCCGCATCCTGCCGGAATCGGTGCTCGAAGAAGTGGGCAAACTCGATCCGGCTGCGATTGCGCAGGTTCGCGATGAAGCCTGGCCGGATGTGCGCGACGCGGACGAACTGCACGATGTCCTGCATACGCTGGTTGCGCTACCCCAACTCACGCGGGGACAGCCGCCCCTTCGACTTCGCTCAGGGCAGGCCTCGGCTGTCCAGCGGAGCGAAGCTCCGCAGTTCTTAGTGGATCCATCGGCACTGATCCTTCCCTTGCAATCTGATAATCCATCTGAGAGTCGAGCTTCGCTCGACCGGACAGCCGAGGGCGGCTGTCCCCACGTGGCTCGTAGCGCGGGCGAATGGCAGGGATATTTTGAGAGACTGCTCGGCCAGGGACGCGCCGCCCGAGCGGAACACGCTGGTGCGATTTACTGGGTGGCAGCGGAGCGGGCAAAAACACTTTCGCTCCTTTTTCCTGACTCCAGATTTGATCCTCCGGTGGTAGATATTCAGGCGACCTTGCCCTCCCCTGATGATGCCCTGCTCGCGCTCGTCACTGGCTGGATGTCGCATGTGGGTCCGACTGCGGCTTCGCAACTTGGGGAATTACTCGGGCTTCCTGCTGCTGAAATAGAAAAAGCATTGCTCCGTATGGAAGCCAGTGGGGCCGTGCTGCGAGGACAGTTCACGGATAGAGCTTCGCGGGCGGGGGCGCCCGCGCCACATGAGCTCGAGTGGTGCGAACGGCGGTTGCTGGCACGTATTCACCGGTTGACCGTGGCTACGCTGCGCAAGCAGATCGAGCCAGTGACGGCTGCGCAGTTCATGCGCTGGCTCTTGCGCTGGCAGCATGTGGCACCCGGAACCCAAGTCCAGGGTGAACGTGCCACGCTCGACGTGCTGCGCCAGTTGCAGGGATTTGAGATTCCGGCCAATGCCTGGGAAAGGCATGTTCTGGGACGGCGCATTGCGAACTACGATCCCAAATGGCTCGATCAACTTTGCCTGACCGGGTCCGTAGGTTGGGGACGTCTGTCTCCCCATCCCGCCACGCTCGACGACACCGCGGCTGGAAAGAGGCGTGTGATTCCGACCAGCGTGGCTCCGATTACCTTTTTTGTCCGCGAAGAGGCGGACTGGATGACGCCGCATCATCCGGCCTCTGGTGGCGCAGCCTCCGATCCGCCCGAATCGCGGGGTCTGAGCGAAGTTGCGAGGCAGGTGCTGGAGTTCCTGCGTCAGCGTGGAGCGTCGTTTTTTGCCGACATCGTGCGCGGCACCGGACGGCTGAAGGCGGAAGTGGAAACGGCTCTGTGGGAACTGGTCGCCGGCGGATTGATCACGGCTGATGGCTTTGACAATTTGCGCTCGCTGATCGATCCCAAACGGCGGGCCGGGCAAGGCAGTGGGAGGATGGCACGTCCCCGGCACAGTACCGGCAGATGGGCGCTTTTGTACACTGACCAGGCGGCCGATCGCAATCGCGCTGTGGAAGCTACTTGCTGGATGCTGCTCAAACGCTACGGTATCGTCTTCCGCGACTTGCTCGCGCGCGAGACGAATCTCCCGAAGTGGCGTGAACTGCAAATGGCATTCCGCCGTTTGGAAGATCGAGGCGAGATTCGCGGCGGACGCTTCGTGGACGGATTTCTCGGCGAACAGTTTGCCCTGCCGGTAGCAGTGGAGTCGTTGCGAGCGACTCGCAAACTGCCGAATACGAGAGAGACGACGGTGTTATCAGCCGCAGATCCCCTGAACCTGGTAGGAATTCTGGTGCCGGGTGAACGGGTTCCGGCCATCTCAGGGAAAATTGTCACCTTCAATGATGGAGTGGCAGTGCCGGAAACAGTCCCGGAGGATTTGCATCGCTTGAGTGCGATGGCGGAGTAGGGACATTGCTGACCGCGGAGATCGTGGTCTTGAAGTTCGTGAAATCAGTTCCCGGTTGTCAGTTTTGAGTTCTCAGTCGTCGGGCAAAAAAGCGACCGGGAATCCGATGAGGGGGTCCCTCGGATTCCCGATCAGCGCATCCCGGCTGGAGTTCTTAAAGCGCTTCCCCCATCGCTTTTGCCAGGCCGACGCTGACCGCGTGGAGAGCACGTATCCGACCATCGCCGGCTTGGATCTGAAAAAGTTCCCATTATGATTTAACTCGTTCATTATATTGGTTTTATCTGAGAAGCGAGAACCGGATTCTGAATTCGTATTCGCTCCAGTTCTATCCGACCAGATAGCAGTCTATCTGTTCGGATAGTGGAACAAGATGACGACCGGCGTTCGATAGGCTGCCAAATGTGGTAAACGGGAGCGGCGAACGAGGTGCAAGCCAGTGAAGGCCAGACTCCAGGTATCCGCGGGACCTTTAGCCGACTCAATCTATTTTTTGACCGACACCGAAATCCGGATCGGACGTGATCCGTCGAACTCGTTGGCCATCAGCGATCCCTCGCTCTCGCGACGTCACTGCTTGCTCAGCCGCGACGACGACAGCTACAAGCTTCGCGACCTCGACAGCCGAAATGGGACCTTCGTGAACGGCGGCCCTGTGTCTGAGAAGCGGTTGAACCACGGAGATCAAATTTCGGCGGGAGAATCTGTTTTTGTGTTCTTGCTGAAAGAAGACGCGGATGAAGCGATCACGCAAGCGGTGGAGTTCGACGACAGCGCTACCCAGGCCACGGCCCAGATCCGCCCGCAGGATGTGCTTTATCTTCAGCCGGAACGCATTTTGAGAGAACTGCCCGCGACGTCGCGGCTGGGGCGAAATCTTAACGCACTGCTCAAGATCAGCCGCGTGGTGCACTCCATCTCAGACCTCGACCAGTTGCAGGCGCAAATCCTTGAACTGATCTTTGAAGTAGTCCCCGCCGAGCGTGGCGCGATTCTGCTGGATGGGAACGGCAGCGAGAAGTTCTCTTCGATTTTTGCTCATCCTGGAGCGACGAAACAGGGAGAGGCGGTACGCGTCAGCCGCACGATCACTCGCCAGGTCATGAACCAGGGGGTCGCGATCCTGGGCGCGGACGTGCCCGGTAGTGGAGGATTGAGCGAGGTGGAAAGCCTGGTGACCTTCCAGGTGCGCTCGTTGCTGTGCGTGCCACTGACGGTTTTTCAAAGAGTCATCGGCTGTATTTACCTCGACACCACGAGTCCCGGTACGCGTTTTGACAAAGATCACCTGGAACTGGTGGCGAGTATTGCCGGCATTTCCGCCGTAGCGCTTGAAAATGCGCGACGACTGCTGTGGCTGGAACAAGAAAACCTGCGTCTGGCGGCGGAAATCAATTTGCAGCACAACATGGTGGGTGAAAGCTCCCGTATAAAGGAGGTGTACCGCTTTCTGTCGCGGGTAGCGCCCACTGATTCCACGGTGCTGGTGGGCGGCGAGAGCGGCACTGGAAAGGAGCTGGTGGCGCGGGCCATTCACCGCAACAGTCCGCGCGCCGCCAGGCCCTTCGTCGCCATCAACTGCGCGGCTATTCCTG
>JBGQIG010000123.1:0-7992 GCA_041498365.1 Terriglobia bacterium
AGCTTTGGAGAAGGATCGCGAACTGCGCTACCAGGTGGCATCGGAGATGCGCGGCGACCTGAAGCGGCTGAAGCGGGAGATCGACTCGGGCAAGAGTTCGTCGGTGAGCGTGCCGACTCCGACGGGCTCGACGCCTTCCGGACCGTCTGCGGTGACGACGTCAGCAGCAGAAATGTCGCCGGTGGCACCGGCTTCGGGTTCGGCCTCATCCCCTACAGTTGTGGCTCCCGGCGGCCGAAAGCGTTGGTACATCGCGGCTGTGGCAGCGTTCGTCGTGGCGGCAGCAGCGGCTGGATTCTTCCAACTGCGAAGTACGAAGTCACTCACGGAAAAGGACTCCATCCTGCTGACCGACTTCGTGAACACCACCGGCGATCCGGTTTTTGATGGGACCCTCAAACAGGCGCTGGCGGTGCAACTGGAGCAATCACCTTACCTGAATGTTTTTCCTCAGGACCGGGTTCGGAATACGCTGAAGTTTATGGGCCGCTCCGCTGATGAGCGGGTCACTCCCGACCTGGCTCGTGAAATCTGCCAGCGCGAAGGCATCAAGGCGGTGCTCAACGGTACCATCGGCAGCATCGGCAGCCAGTACGTGGTGGACGTGAATGCGGTGAACTGTCAGACCGGCGACAGCCTGGCCCGCGAACAGGTGCAGGCGGACAAGAAGGAGCAGGTGCTGGCGGCGGTAGGGAAAGCAGCCTCGAACCTGCGCGGCAAGCTGGGAGAATCGTTGGCTTCGGTGCAGAAATTCGACGCGCCGGTGGAAGAAGCCACCACCTCCTCGCTGGAGGCGCTCAAGGCCTTCAGTCTGGGAGAGGCGGAACGCGACAAAGGAAGCGAGTTGGGCGCGATCCCGTTCTACAAGCATGCCCTCGAGTTGGATCCGAACTTTGCGGTGGCGTATGCGCGGCTGGGGCAGGCTTACGCGAATACCGGGCAGGAGACGTTGGCCATCGAAAATACCCGCCAGGCATTCGAGCGGCGTGAGCGCGCCAGCGAACCGGAGAAGCTTTACATCACCACCCACTACTACGACATCGTTACCGGAGAGCTCGACAAGTCAATCGAGGCCTATCAACTTTGGACGCGGACCTATCCCCGCGACTCGATTCCGACCAACAACCTGGCGGTGTTTTATGGTGACACCGGGAAACTGAACGAGTGTCTGGAGGAGGCTCAGCAAACCATGCGGTTGGCGCCCGAAGCCGCCCTCAGCTACCAGGTTCTCAGCCGGGCATTTATGGGCCTCAACCGCTTCGCCGAGACGAAGTCAATCAAACAGAGGCAAATTGACCTCAAGCTCGATGGCACCGGGGACCATCGGACTCTGTACGCGCTCGCGTTTCTGGAGGGGAACTCGGCCGAAATGCAGCGCCAGGCAGACTGGGCGAAGGGCAAGCCCGACGAATTCATTGTGCTGGACGGCATGGCTGAGGCGGCTGCGTTCTCCGGCCGGTTGCAGAAAGCCCGCGAACTTCACGGCCAGGCGGTTGAAATCGCTCAGCGCGGAAAATTTCAGGAGGCTGCCGCCAATATGGCCGCTCGCTTTGCCATCATAGAGGCGGTGGTCGGGAATTCGTCTCCAGCGCGCCAGCAGTCGCAAAAAGCTCTTGCCATGGACCGGGGCCGGGAGTCACTGCCATTTGCCGGGTTGGCAGCAGCCATGGCCGGTGACAGCGTCCAGGCGACCGGGGCGGCCGATGAACTGAAAAAACGATTCCCGCTGGACACCGTCATCAACAACATCTCGCTGCCCGCAATTCACGCCTCGAATGAAATCAACCGCGGTAATCCCGCAAAAGCGGTGGAAATGCTGCAGACGTCGGTACCCTACGAGTTTGGTTGGGAATCGCGGGTCACGCCCAACTATATTCGCGGCCTGGCATACCTGAAGATGGGGCAAGGCAGCCAGGCAGCCTCAGATTTTCAGAAAGTCCTCGACCACCGGGGAGTCTGCTCGACTCTGCCGATGTGTTCACTTTCCCACCTCCAACTGGGGCGCGCCCTTACTCTCACCGGCGACAAGACCACCGCTCGCACGGCCTACCAGGACTTCTTCGCGCTGTGGAAAGATGCCGACCCCGATGTTCCCATTCTGAAAGAAGCCAAAGCGGAGTACGCGAAGCTGCAGCAGTAAATGTGGGCGCGAGCGTCCCTTCGACTTTGCTCAGGGCAGGCCCGCTCGTGCGGGAATTATCACCGGCACGTCGGGACAAAGACTGTCGAGCTGCGCTCGACCGGGCAGGTGAGGACATCCTTTGACTTCGCTCAGGACAGGCTCTGCCCCTACGTGGTCCGTGGTAATCCCAAATTACGCGGGCGAGGGCGCCCGCGCCACACAAACGTCCGTGGCTCCCCAGCACGAGCGGGACGCTCGCGCCTACATGTCCTTGATGTGGGTCGCGATGTACCACTTGTTGCCGAACGGATCAGCTACGCCTCCGCTACGGTCGCCGTAGGGATGGTCGGTAGGCTCGGCAATCGACGTGGCGCCTGCCGCGAGCGCGCGTTGGTAAACGGCGTCGCAATCCGGGACGTACAGATAAAACATCGTCGGCATGGGCTCGTACTTCCCGTGGGCCTCACCCATTTCCACCACCGAGTCGCCGACGCGTATCTCAGCATGATGAACCACACCGTCGGGCGATGCGTATTTGGCAAGCTCCCGCGCCCCGAAGGCCCGCTTCAGGAAATTAATGACAGGCTCAGCCCGCAGCGGATGCAGATACGGGTTGACGGTATTCAGACCCTCGGGAGTGTAGATCTTCCCCCGGTGAGTGGCGATATACCAGTAATTTCCCGCCGGATCTTTCACGCTGGCTGAGCGCTCGCCGTATTCCTGGTCTTTGGGCTCGTCAATGGACGTGGCGCCTGCTTGCAGGGCGCGTTCGTAGACGGCATCGCAGTCAGGAACGTAGAGGTGGATCGCATGAGTATTCGTAGTCGCGTGGAACTCAAGGTGGGGCAGGCCACCGCCCACCATGAGCATGGAATCGCCAATGCGTACCTCGGCGTGGAGGCCGCCCGCCGATCCCACTGCGCGGAAGGTCTCTTCGGCTCCGAAAGCCTGTTTGGCAAACTCCAGCAGCGCTGGTCCGTCCGCGGCGATCATATACGGCGTTACCGTGCGGTAGCCTTTGGGAACGGGATCGACCGCCGGCTTCTTCTTTTCCTGTTGTTTCATCATTTCTTCGAAGCGGCGATGCATTTCGTCTTGGGACACAACTTCCTTGCGGGTAGCGATGATCCAGGTATAGCCGAAGGGATCGGAAACCTGCCCGGAGCGGTCGCCGTAGAACTGGTCTTCGACGGGGCGTACGATTTTCGCGCCAGCAGAGACGGCCTGCTTCGCCACCGCATCGGCGTCTTCCACGTGAAGATGCATCTTGACCGGCGAGCCGCCCATCGACTCCGGCCCCAGGAAGCCATAGTCGGGATATTCGTCGGCGAGGAAGACGGATGAATTGCCCACCGAGATCTCGGCGTGGCCGATCTTCCCCTGATCATCTACGAAGCGCATCACTTCCTTTGCGCCAAAAGCCTTCTTGTAGAACTCGATGGCGGCGCTGGCATCTTTCAGGGAGAGATAGGGAATCGCACTTTGTTGAATAGCGGCTACGGGTTCAGCTACGGTTGCCATGGATGATTTCCTTTCCAAATCAGACTTGAGACGGGCTTTGAAATCTTCGCGCGGAAGCTGGCGCAGCTCGGCGGCGATGCGCAGTAACGGCAACAGCTCCGGGTCTGCGGATCGAACCGTTACAATCGGCATGGCCAGAAGCTGGGTAACTGCGTGATCGAGTTGGTCGATCAGAGAGCGGTTAGGCAGAGAGCGCTTAGGCATTGGCACCCTCCATGCGGGCCCGCAAGTTCTGCAGAGCGCGGAACTGCAACTGCTTCACTGCGCCCTCGCTGCGCCCAAGTTGCTGCGCGATCTCACGGATACTTTTCTCCTCGGCAAAGCGCATTCCGATAACCCGGCGTTGATCCGGAGGAAGCTGTTCCACCAGGCGAAAGAGTCGCGCATGTTGATCAATTTCTTCGAGATTGGGCCGCGTGCCCGGATCGGGCGGATCGTCCTGGCTGGTAACTTCTCTGCCTCCGCGCTTTGACCGGTCAGCAATCATGTTTGCTGCAATCCGCAGCAGCCAGCCGGCGAAGGGCACGCCGCGCCATTCGAAACTCTGAATACTCGCCAGGGCTTTGTGGAAAACATCAGAGGTCAGATCCTGAGCCACGTCACGATCGCCCACACGACGCGCGATATAGGCATATACCCTGGTGAAATTAAGCTCGTAAAGCTCAGCAAACCGGCTTGGGTCTTTCTTTGCGGCTTCCACCAGCAGGCGGTCGTCTCCCGGTAAACCGGAGGTTTCCTCCCGGGAGCCTTTCGCTGGTCGCCTGACGGCCATCGTGCCTCTAACTATATAAACTTCCTGGGGACGAAAAGGTTACGGGTGAAAATTTGGGTGCGAAAAAGCCTACCGCAAAGTTCGCGAAGTGAACCGCAAAGACCGCAAAGGAAGAACAGTCCAAACATGGTAGGCACCCTAAATACCCGGCTATTCCCGGCGACCCGGTGCCGCGGGCGACGTGGTAAAATTTGCTGACTTACGCGTTACTGCGAGACCCCAGGTTGATTGAACTCGCACCCTCGATTTTGGCGTCTGACTTCGCCCATCTGGCGGATCAGGTGCGCGATGCCACCGCAGGCGGCGGCACGGTCGTCCATGTGGATGTGATGGACGGCCATTTCGTCCCCAACCTTACGGTGGGACCGCCGCTGGTAAGGTCCCTGCGCAGGGCCACCGAGTTGCCGCTCGATTGCCATCTGATGATCGAGGACCCGGACCAGTTCATTCCCGAGTTTGCGGCGGCCGGCGCCAACTGGATTTCGGTACATCAGGAGGCCTGCACGCATCTGAACCGAACACTGCACCTGATCAAAAGCCATGACTGCCTGGCCGGCGTGGTCATCAATCCGGCAACTCCGGTGGAGACCCTGAGCGAGGTGCTCGATATTGCGGACTATATACTGGTGATGTCGGTGAATCCGGGCTTTGGAGCGCAGAAGTTCATTCCTGCGGCAGTACGTAAGATTCGCCGTCTGGCCGATCTCAGGGCGCAACGCGGACTGAGCTATCGTATTGAAGTAGATGGTGGTATAGACCTTACGACCGTAGCCGACGTGGTGCGGGCGGGAGCGGAAATTCTGGTAGCGGGCAACGCCATCTTCGGTAAAGGCGATCCAAAGGTTAATGCGGAGAAGCTGTTGAAGACTGCGGTGGAGGCCACACTGCAGAAAGTCTAATCAGTCGCCAGTCTTCGGTCTTCAGTCGTCAGTCGTCAGATATCCGGGCGACGGAAGACCGACAACCGATGGCTGCTTCCGAGGTTCTCATGTTACGTCGTGTTCCGGTCATTCTTCTGCTGGGCGTGCTTGCTTTTAGCGTCGCGTGCACCAACAAGAAGGTCAATAATCCGCTGGCTAATGTCGGCTCCAAGCAGCCGGACAAGGTGCTGTTCGATCGCGCCATGGATGCCATGAAACACAACCGCTTCGATGTGTCGCGGATTACGTTGCAGACTCTGATCAACACCTATCCCGATTCGGAATACATCGCCCGCGCCAAGCTGGCGGTGGCCGATTCCTGGTACGCAGAGGGCGGCGGGACGGCTCTCTCCCAGGCCGAAATTGAATACAAGGATTTTGAAACCTTCTTTCCCAACATGCCGGAAGCGGCCGAAGCGCAGTTGAAAATTGCCAACATTCATTACCAGCAGATGGAAAAGCCCGATCGCGACTACACCCACGCCATGCGCGCCGAAGAGGAATACCGCCAGCTGATCCTGCAATACCCCGACAACAAGAAAGTGGTGGAAGAGGGCAAGAAACGTCTGATGGAAGTGCAGGAGGTGATTGCGGAACGCGAATTCCGGGTGGGGCGTTTCTATTTCCTGCGCCAATCCTACCCCGCGTCCATCGCCCGGCTGCGATCCTTGCTGGACAAGTACCCCTTGTACAGCCGGGCGGATGAGGCCCTGTATCTGCTGGGGCAAGGCTATGAAGGTGAGTTGGCCATGGTGCGGTCGCGCCCCACGTTGCCCGAGGCAGCCAAGGCCCGAATGAGCGAGGAATTTACCAAGAATGCGGCTGCGGCCTATTCCCGCATCCTGACTCGGTATCCGCTCATGGAGCGAACTGAGGATGCCAAGGCCCGGTTGCAGGCTCTGCAACAGCCGGTGCCCAAGCCGACCAAGGTAGCTGTCGCCCAAAACAAGGCCGAACAGGACAGCCGGCGAGAGAGCAGCACGGTTTCAAAGCTGATGAGGAACTTCCAGAAGCACCCGGACGTGGCTCAGGCCGCGAGAGTAGGGGAGCCCACCCTGGTGGATCCGCAAGTTGTGAGCGCCACCTCCGTGGTGCAGGACGCCACCCGGGCGATGATGGGGGGCGCTTCGGTGGGGGATAAGAACTCGGTGTCGATCGAAACCGTCGGCAAGGGAGCTCCGCCTCCGGACCAGCCAGCGCCACGTTCGGACACGCCGGTGACAGAAACTGCCGCCACGCAGGGACAAAGTCCCGCGCCTGCACCCGAGGACTCGAATGAACTGAAGCCCAATGTCGCGGCCGACCCGAATGAATTGAAGCCTAATATCGAAAACAGCGGTCAGACTGCGCCGCTTCCAACCCAGGTCAATGAGATTGCGGGCACGAATGGGCAGCCGGCGGCTACGGACGGTAAGCCTGGCGACGGAGCCTCAGCCAGCGCCGACGACAAGGAAATTGATGCGGCGATATCTTCAAGCAAGCACAAGAAAAAGAAGGGTCTGCGGAAGGTTGTTCCTTTCTAGATCGCCGCGGTTCACGCTGGCTTGATTGTGGTGGGCAGTGAGCAGCACGCATATAAGCAAATCAGGGGCCGTTTCGCCCACTTGTCACTGACCAGTGGTAACCTGCTTACTCTCTTCTGCTCATTGACTTAGGGTCTAGCACCAATTAACTTCAGGCTATCTCCCCCTCACCAAAGGAAATCCCTTGGCGCGAAGAATACTGCTTGCCGACGACAGCGTGACTGCCCAGAACATGGGCCGGCGTATCCTTACCGACGCCGGTTATGAAGTTGTCACCGTCAACAATGGCTCGGCGGCGCTCAAGAAGATTGCCGAAAACCGGCCTGACCTGATCGTTCTCGATGTTTACATGCCGGGCTACGGTGGCCTGGAAGTTTGCCAGCGTATCAAGGAAGCGGCTGAGACCGCACGGATCCCGGTATTGCTGACGGTGGGCAAGCTGGAGCCGTTCAAGCCCGAAGAGGCGCGGCGGGTGCGCGCCGATGCCTTCATCATCAAACCTTTCGAAGCAACCGAACTGCTGACTGCGCTTACCAAGCTCGAAGACAAGATTGTCGCCGAGCCCCAGCCACAGAAATCCGTGCGTTTCGCAAAGGCTTTGGCTGCGGTAGAGCAGTCGGACACGGGTGAGCGATTTGGCGACAAGGAAACGGGTTGGAAAAATCGGCTCACCATCCCAGGTCCGAATCTCAAGCCTCAGCAGGCGGAAACGGAAGCCCCGGAACCTGTTGTTACCGCCAGCTCCCGCGATTTCGAGCGAGTCGAAACCAGCAAACCCGTGGAACCGAATCGGGAGTTCGAACGTCCGATTCCCGCCGGCCTGCCAGCCGACATCACGCCGGAAGAAATCGCTGCGATTACGGCAGCCGCTGCGTCGTTCGGCGGCAAGACGGAAGCGACGGTTGCTCCGCCTGCGGCTGCCAGCCCGGATCCTGTTGCAGTTCAGGAAGGGGCATCCTCAGAGACGGCTGCCCCCCAGCCCAGCGAGCCGGAGGCGCCGGCGGTAACACTTGCCTCTGCTTCGGAAGCGGAAAAGGAACCCCCAGCAGAAGTGGCCGCTGAGGCCAAGCCGGTGTCGGTTGAAGTCGAGTCCAAAGCAGTCGCAGGCGAGCCGACGCCGATGGAAGATCAGCC
>JBGQIG010000124.1:0-7924 GCA_041498365.1 Terriglobia bacterium
CGCCGACTACATCATCTCCGGGATTCCCTACAGCACCATGCCGGATTCGGTCCGCCGGGAAGTTATGCAGGAGTCTCGTCAGGTTCTCCATCCCGAGGGTGCCCTCCTTGTCTATCAATTCACCAACACGGTGCTGCCGTATCTGAAGTCAAGTTTCGGTAGCGTACGGCAAAATTTCCAATTCCTGAACATATTGCCCGCTCGAATTTTCTACTGTACTCCGTAGTGTCGGCCTAGGGATGGTTTTCTTCGCGAAGGAATTTGTTCCGCACTCCCGATCATGTCGAGAAGGACGGGTGCCAAAATACGAAGGCCGGACTCCGGAAATATTTCCGGTCCGGCCTGCGCTTACTTCAACTTGTTATGCCTGTGCCTTAGGCCCAGGGCGAGGACCCCACCGCGATTAGTTACTGGGGGCCGCGTTGGCCGTGCTCGTGGGCGCTCCTGGATTCGCGCCGCTCCCGTACCGTGTCAGACGCGGAAAGAAGGGCGTTACCTCAAACGGCATCTTGTCGCGAGCGGAAGTGATCGCGACCGGCGCCGTCTTGATCAGCTCCACATGGTTATCCCAGGGGTTCAGCTTGACGCGTCCGCCCAGGGGCAATGCCGGAATCTGATCCAGCTTGTTGGGATCGAGGGCCGGCGCCGAGGTCATCAGCGCCGCCATCCGTTCAACTCCGCCCTTGCCGTCGGTGAAGCTATTCCCCAAGTGCGGGGTCAGCAACGCGGAAAGCGCTGGGCCCCTCTCGGCGAGTTCTCTGAGGAATAATCCCGCCGTATCCAGTTTCTGGGCATACGGCGAAGTCTTCAGCAGGTCGACAGCTTTCTTGTCGGCGGCGACCTCTTCCTCGGGAATGTGCCTGAATCCCAGGTTCTGGTAAGTGGACTCGTCGGAGAACAGCATGCGGTCATTGAAAGCGTACCGGCTGCCCAGGTTGTGCCCCAGGACGATGTGCGCCAGTTCGTGCGAAAGTACCATGGCCAGGCTGGCCTCGTCGGGAAGCACATCGATCAGGCCACGGCTGACGACGATGGTGTTGCCCACGCTGAATGTTTCCAGCGGAGAAGTCAGCATGACCCGGGTGCGAATCGGCCGGGGCAGTTCGATATTATTGGTGACTTGCAGATTGGTGACCACGGTCATCAGGATCTTGTCCACTTCGCCTTGAGGGGCCAGCAAGCCCGCATTCTGCAGGCGTTCGATTACGTTATCTTCCGCCTGCTGCTGCCATTCCCGCTGTGCCTGCAGCGGGGAAGCATCCTGCGCCGTGGGGCTTTCGTCCTTCACGGAAGAGTCCACCAGCACCTGGGTGAGCTCATCTTCCTTGCCGTTTTTCTTCAAGTCATAACCCCAGATTCGGGTTTGCGCCTTGAACGCCATCTTGTCCTTGGAGCCGTAACTGAAATCACCTTCTTCGCTGTAGATGTAGGCCGGTACCCAGTAGCCCGGGATCAGGTTCAGGCGCCAGCTATCCATGTGGAAGAACTGCGCGTTACGTGGCCGGGGGGCATACGTGCCATTCAGCCGCACCACGTTGAAATCCTGATCTTCCACCCAGATGCGACCCAGGAAGCGGCCCTTGCCGGCATCTTTCTTGGGGGTCACATCGAAGACGATGCAGCGCACGTCACCCTGAAACTCGCGGTGAATGTATTTGAAATCGTAGTGGGCGCGGTCAAAATCGTCGCGGTCAGCGAAGATCATCCAGGAAAAACCAATCGGCTTGTATTCGAATTTAAACAGTTTGGTGACCCCGCCCATCATGCGGGTCTGAAAACTCGAATCCTTCGAAAGATAATCTTGCCGGTCCACGGAATCGCTCAGGTCCAGACGCCCGAAAAAGTAGTGGTCTTCCCGGGGCGCCGGCCCCATCTGCTCATCGAGCTTTAAGTTTTGCAGGTAGGTCTCCACCAGCGGGGTACGCGTCTTCAACATGTCGATCAGTGCGTGCTCGCGCTCAATGGCCCGGTCAACCACCTGGTCCATGGTAGTGGGCGCGGCGGTGCTGGGGGCAACGGGATTGCTAGCTGGCTGCGGAGAACTCTGTGGAGCGGTGGCTGGGGAATCCGCGGGGGACGATTGCGGCGCCGACTGCATTGGCGCCTGGGATGACGAAGATTGCGCCGTCGTCTGCTGCGCCATTGCGCTCAGCGCGACCAGCAGGGAAGCGGTGATCATCCATTTCCAGGTACGCATGACTCAAATCCTCTCTGTGGTGCCTAGTACGCCAGTTGGAAAACTACGTGTACAATCGCCGTCGAATCTATGGGCTGATTGTAGTGCTGGGCAGGCTTGAATCGCATTTTGTTGGCGGCCGACACCGCGGCATCGTCCAGGCCATGACCCATGCCACGGACTACGCGATTCACGCGCAACTGCCCGTTTGCTGCAAACAGTACTTCCAATAATACTTCACCTTCCAACCGGAGACGGCGAGCTTCCTCAGTGTAAACCGGATTTGGCTTGGAGATGATTTCCACAGGTGTCGTGGCTGGTCCGCTTTCCGCCTGCTGCGGCTTGGACCCGCCCTGGGTGAACTGCTGCGTAGAAAAGCCCGCGGTCTGCACCGTGGCTCCCCGGCCGTTGCTGCGACCGTCGCCCTGCCCGGCTTGGGCGATTCCGTTCCCGAAGCCGGCGCTGGCAATCGTGCCCTTTATGCCCTTGGCGCCGCCCGCGCCGTTACCCGTTCCGGCCCCCGGCGGCAGATCGAACGAACCCGTGTTCGCCGCCACCAGATGAGCATTCGGCTTGCCCTGCCCCGGAATCCCGTTGGGATCGCCAAAGCCGCCAGTCTGCACTTTCTGTATGGGAGCATTGACCGTCGGAGTGGCAGAACTGCCAAATTGGCCGGTGTGAACGATCAGAGTCGGCCGCGCTCCGCCCGTAACCTGCTTCACCACCGCAGGCGTGAAATTGTTGACCTCGATTTTCGGTGGTGCCACATCTGGCTGCTGCGGACGCGGGGCGCGAATCTCACGCGGTACGGTCAGCTTGGGAGAGTCAAAAACCGGAGCCTTGGGCAGCAACTTGGCCCGCAAGGAGCGCGGCGGTGTCTTCGCTTTCAGCGGCTGGGGCTGCAGGCTGGGCATCGGGATCAACTCTGTGACGTGATATTGCCGCCTGATGTCCAGGCCGTCCGGCCAGATCCAGCCGATGTTGACCATGATGATCAGCAGAAAAATCAGGAATCCGTAGCCAGCGCCCAGCGCGCGCCGGTCGAGCTTGCGCTCCGGCAGAATCCCTAACTGAAAGCCTACGGGCGTAGCCATTCATATACTCCAAGTATTGAGACCCGAGCCTGGGGAACGTGCACGGGGTGGAGTTTTCAACTTACGGGAGAAAAGGCGAAGGGTAAACGTGCCCTGCGGGGGTGTCCTTCAGTAACCCACGTAATGCCCAAATGGAATTCTCCGAAAAACCGGCGTATCCAGCCGGATTTCAGGCGTCTGCCGAACGCCGCCGGGCAAAGCCATAGAAAACGGGTATGCCCGCGAGAATCACCAGGCCACCGAAGGCTGAATTCGGGTAATTGTCCGTGAAGGTGAAGTACAGGAGTCTGGCAGAAGCCAGAACAAAAAGGGCAGGAACCACAGGATATCCCCAGACCCGATAAGGCCGGATGGCTCGAGGATCTCGCCGCCGAAACACAAACACCGTGCTGCCGGCTACCATGTAGAAGAGCCACTCGGCGAAAATCGCCAGTGAGAAAAGTTGCCGGAAGCTTCCCCCGAACAGCAGCAGAACGATTGCCAGCACTGCCTGCACGACGATCGCAACCGAAGGGGTGTGGAAACGGGGATGCACTTCGGCCAAGGCGGAGAAGAAATACCGGTCCCGGGCCACGGCGAAGGGCACACGTGCTCCGCTCATGACCGTGCCGTTCATGGCCACCAGCATCGAGAGCGCCATGCTGGCCGACACAATGCCGGCGCCCAGATTTCCCAGTACGGCTGCCATGGCATCGGAAGCCGGGCGCGGCGACGCAGCAATGACCTCTGCCGGCAAGACATATTGCACCGCCGCGTTCATCAGCATGTACAAGATCCCTACCAAGGCCACACCAAAGATCAGGGCTCGCGGAATACTGCGTTCGGGATTACGAATTTCTCCGGACACCATGTTTAAGTCGTTCCAGCCATCGTAGGCCCACAGTGCCGCGACCAAAGCGGCCATGAAACCGGTAAATCCACCTTTGGCGCCGCCGAAACTGCCGGCAAAGTTTTGCCAGCTTCCGCCGTTGTAGCTGAGACCGATTACCACGATGCTGAGAATGATCACAACCTTCAGCCAGGTGAACACGAGCTGAAAATCGCCCGCTTTTTTAATCCCGATATAATTAAGCACAGAAATGAAGGTGGCCGCCGCGATGGCCACCAGCTGCCCGTACGTAATTGGAAAAGGGACCGAGACCAGGTTATCGGCGAAAAAGCGAAGGGCAGGGAAATTTCCCAGCACCCGCACAAAACCGGTCGCGAGCGTGGCAATCGACGCCGGTTTGGCGATGACGAACCAGGTCCAGGCATAGAGAAATCCAGCCAGTGGCCCGTAGCCGTCGCGGATGTAAATGTATTCGCCGCCTGCCTGCGGCTTCATGGCGCCGAGTTCGGCGTAGGTCAGAGCCCCAAAGAAGGACAGCAGTCCCCCAACCAGCCATGCCAGATAAACCAGCTTCGCCGAACCGGCAGCCTGCATCATCTCCGCAGGCACAAGAAAGATTCCGCTCCCAATGATGGTGCCTACCACCACCGCGATTGCATGACTTAAGCGAAGGTCGCGGGCGAGCTCAGAACGGGTACTCTCCATGTCGGGCTTGAAGTATACGTGAGGTCAACTAAGGAAGGCTTTTTTCGCGTCCTTTGCGTGTTCTTCGCGTTCTTTGCGGTTAGATTACCAGCTCGATCGGCTCACGGTAATTGTTGACCAGCCGCTTGATGCCGTCCCTAAGAATCACGACGTGGAAGTTGATCAACAATCCGACGGAGATATTCAGCAGGCGGAGATGGGAAAGCAGCTGAGCGTCGTCGACCGGGTGCAGCGCGTCTTTGCACTTGGTCTCGACTACGACTCTGTTTTCGACGACCAGGTCTGCTCGGAAGCCGCAATCAAGCTTCACGTTCTCGTAAATGAGTGGCACTGGTTTCTGGCGTTCAACTTTCATGCCCAACTCTTGCAGTTCATAGGCAAGGCAGGCCTCGTAAGCGGATTCCAACAGTCCAGGCCCTAACTCCCGATGGACTTTGATAGCGGCGCCAATGATTTCGCGGGTGAGATCCGGGCTTGGCAAGGGAAAATCTTACCGCAAAGGACGCCAAGGACTCGCAAAGGACGCAAAGAAAAGCAGAAGCATACCCAAAATGGGATTCACAATCGATCTTCTTTGCGACCTTTGCGTTCTTAGCGGTTAAATGCTTTTTCTCTCGACCATCACACTGCCAGCATACCCGACAGTGAAAGTCACGACAGTCCCGATCGCCACATACCAGGTCCAAGGCACCCGAGTGAAAAGCCAGATGTACAGTTCAGCCACAAATCCGCACAACATCCCCACCATGGCTCCAGCCTGATTCGCCCGCCGGGTCAGCACGCCCAGCAGGAACACCCCGAGCAAAGCCCCATAGGCCACCGACGCAATCTGCAATCCCACCTCGATGACGCGACCCACCTTGTGCAGCGACAGCACCGCCAGCCCGAACAGCAACAACGCCCAGAACAATGTCGCGATCCGCGAGAGTCGAATCTTGCGGCGTTCGTCGATTTGAGGATGGCGTTGCAGATAGAAATCGATAATTGAGCTAGAGGAGAGAGAGTTCAGCGCCGCGCTCAGGTTCGACATCGCCGCCGCCAGAATCGCCGCAATCAACAATCCCGAAATCCCGTGTGGCATCTGGCTCACGATGAAGGTCGGAAAAATCCTGTCCGCCTTGCCGAAGCTTGCCGAAGGTGTGTGATAAAAGCCAAACAGCATGACGCCAATCGTAAGGAACAAGGCAAACTGGAAAAGAATCGCAACTCCGCTCGAGAGCAGCGCGGTGACGGACTGCCGTTGGTTCCGAGCCGCCAGCAGGCGCTGCACAATCAATTGATCGGTCCCATGGCTGGCCGTGGTCAGGAAAGCGCCGCCGATCAATCCTGCCCAGAAGGTGTAGGGCTTCCAGAAGTCAGGCGTGAAGTCGAAAACCTGCAACTTGCCCGCGCTCTCGGCCAGACTATGAATGGCCGGCCACCCCCCAGGTACGAGATGCAAAATCGTAAACAGACCCACAAGCGTTCCTCCGACGTAGATTACGGTTTGCACCACGTCGGTCCAGATCACCGCCGCCAGTCCGCCTTCAAATGTATAGATAAGCGTCAGCGCTGTGATGATGGCAATGGAGGCGACTTCGCCCGTCCCCAGTGCGATGGCCACCACGATAGAAACCGCGTAAACACGTACGCCTTCGGCCGCGGCGCGCGTCACCAGAAACAGGCCGGCGGTCAGCGAACGCAGTCGTTTCCCGAAGCGCTTCTCAATCAGCTCGTATGCGGTGTAAAGATCGCCGCGGAAGTAATGAGGCAGCAGAACGAAACTGATGATGACGCGGCCCACAACGTATCCCAGAACGACCTGCAGAAAGGTCAGGTTGGTGTCGTAAGCCAGACCTGGAATGCTGATGATAGTGAGGGTGCTGGTTTCCGCTGCCACGATGGAAAGCGCAATCGCCCACCAGGGAATGTTCCGGTCCGCCAGAAAATAATCGCGCAGCGTGCGCTGCTTCTTGCGGAAGCGCAACCCGAAGAGAGTGATCCCCACCAGATACAGCGCGACAATCGTGAGGTCGAGTTTGTCCAAGCCCATAAGCCGACCACTGTGGCGCGCACAGAAGACGTAGCGCCGGCATCCCTTCGACTGCGCTCAGGGCAAGCTTTGCCGGCTGTCGCGAGGGCATCTTGCCCTCGCAGTGGGAGCGAGACGCTCCCACGACAGCCGCCGGGACGGCGGCGCTACATCGAACTTTCGTCCCGCCGAAATACCGTCCCAGAGTAGCGGGCTTTCTTCTTGGCGGTCTCGCAATCTGCCGTGGGGTATCTAGCTCGTCAAGCTGGTTTTCGTCCTTCCTCTCACAGGGTGAGCGCAGACTCTTATGGTAGAACTACGCTCGTGGCCATCTTTCTCGGTATCGACGGTGGAGGCAGCAAGACATCCTGCCTTATCGGCGACGAAACTTCGATTCTGGGCAGGGGCACGGCTCCGGGAAGCAACCTGGTCCGGGTCGGTGAGGCGCAAGCGCGTGAGGCGCTCGCCTCTGCCATCCGCCAAGCCTGCGCGGTCGCCCATGTCGCGCCGCCACAGATACAGAGAGTCTGCGTAGGCTTAGCCGGCGCGGCGCGACCAGAGATCAGTGATCTGGTACACGGGATCGTCGCAGAGCTTATTCCCGGCGAAATCGAAGTCGTCGGAGATATGGTGATCGCGCTCGAAGCCGCATTCGGCAAGGGACCGGGGGTCATCGTGATCGCGGGCACCGGGTCCATTGGCTATGGACGCAATGCCATAGGTCAGACCGCGCGTGCCGGAGGTTGGGGGTTCGCCATCTCCGACGAGGGATCGGGTCATTGGATCGGCCGTGTCGCCGTGGCTGCCGCCATGCGGGCCTGCGATGCAGCCGAGGGCGAGAACGCGCTCGGGAGCCTGATGAGATCCTGGCGTCTGGAAACTCGCGAGCAGTTGGTCCTGGCCGCCAACGCCACGCCTCCCGCGGATTTCGCGACGCTGTTTCCAGCAGTACTTTCACTGGCAGATTCCGGCGATCCCATCGCCCGCGACGTCCTGACTCAGGCTGGCGCTGAACTGGCGAAGCTGGCCAGAACTGTGATTCGGCGCTTGTTCCCGCAGTCCGGTACTGTACCGGTGGCCATGTCCGGTGGTGTCTTCAGTAGCTCCAC
>JBGQIG010000125.1:0-7898 GCA_041498365.1 Terriglobia bacterium
CCACGGTAGGATTACTGTTGAGAGCGCAGCTAAACACGCAACTAATGCGGTAGATTTTGCCGTCGTCGCCGCCGACGAAAGCCTTGTCGGTCGCGTAGTCCACCCACGGGGAAGACAGCGTATCCGTGGCCGTGGCAGAGAAGGTCACGGATTTGAGGCATGAGCTGGTGGGATTGGCGACAGTGCCGGTGCAAGCTCCGTTAATCGTCGGGGTGGCCGCGACTGTGGCTGAAGTACCCTCTCCTGCACTCCAGGCGAGCACGTGGAAGACGGCGGTTCCAGCCGTACTCTCCACATAGGCGATTCTCTTCCCATCCAGAGAAATTACCGGGGAGGTCAGGACCGAGCCACCGGCCGTACTCCCGTTGTAGGCCCATGTAATAGTGGGATTGGCACCACAGAGTCCACCCGCGCCGCTGTACAGATTGTTCACGCCGACCAGATTGGCCTGACCGGGCGTGGCGCCGGCAACGTTCAACCCAAACACAACATAATCGTTGGCGCAGCTCGGGGCAGCGTTAATGTCAAAGCTGAACTTGGCGGGAAACATGTACGGAGCCACGTTGCCCGCGCCCAGCGGCACGCTCCAGTCGATTTGGACATCCTGCCTATTCGGATTGCTAGGGTCGGTTCGGTCAACGGTTCTGCGGCGGCGGATCTGGAGCGAGTCCGCACCCCCGTTCTCAGGGTTGCGCCGACCGATCTGCAACGGAACCTTGCCATTACCCGAGCGGATGAGGTTACGTTCCGCCAGTCGAAAGAGTATGCGGGGCTCGCTTCGGGCACGATCCAGATTCTCGGCGCTTAGGGGACCACCCACAAGAACGTGGTGGTAAGTCCAATCGACTACCCGTCCCACATGCCGCTCGGGCACTGTCTGTGACTGCCCGGCCAGAGTGAGGCAGGCAACCAGCGACAAGCACAACACAGCATTGCGGCAAATGCATTTCATGAGCGCTCCCAAGCGAAGAACGGGGGGTTGCTGAACGATCAACTCCTTTCCAAGATTAAAGGAATCTAAGCGGTTTATGGCCTCCGTCTGAGGGAACGCGCATTACATTAGTAACCTCTCGCATTCGCAAGTGTGACGATGGAGCCCCGACCGAGGACAAACTGCCGGGCTGGGTAGAATTTGCATTGGCGTCATCACGTCACGAAGACGTGAGAGGTAGTCAATCGGTTATCTTGGGTTGGGCCATGCCCTGTAATATCAACAGAAAAGGCGAATTTCCACAGAGCTTCTTTCGACTTTGCGGAGTAGAATATTTGATGGTCCCTGAAATGCGGCCTTAGCTAGAATCCCTACGAGGAAAGGACTTTTGCCCCATGTGGAAACCCACGAATCAGCCCACGACTCCAGGCCGGCCGGGTGAGCCGGAGCGTCCTGCCACGTCCACGCCCGCAACATCATCGGCCGTGAGCGAGCCCATTCCGGCAGCGCCGCGTCCGGTTGCCGCCAGCACGGCGGACCAGGCGACGATCGGCAAATCGCTGGTGATCAAAGGCGAGGTCACGGGTTCTGAGTCGCTTTACATCGACGGCCGGGTGGAAGGTTCCATCAATCTCTCGGGCAACCGCGTGACCGTGGGTCGCAACGGCGTGGTTTCGGCCAACATCAATGCCCGTGAAATCGTAGTCCTCGGAAAAGTGCGAGGCAACCTGACGGCCAGCGACCGTGTGGATATCCGCAGCGACGGCTCGCTTACCGGTGATGTGGTGGCCGCCCGCATCTCCATCGAAGACGGAGCCTTCTTCAAGGGCGGCATTGACATCCGCAAGGCCGGCCAGAAAGCTAACGGCGAAGAAGTCAAGACCGCCGCGGAGACGGCGTCGGCAGCGCGGGTATAGACTTTTTCTACAAGATCACGGCGGACGCTCTGCCTCAGTGCAAGAGCGTTCGCCGTTTTATTTTCGGGCATACCTTTCCTGCGTTTCAGTCATTGCTTCTCGACGTAAACCGATAAGGGACAGTCACGCCTTACCAGCTCCGCCGGTATGATTCAGGTTACCTCGGGGTGAGTGCCGAACAGTAAATGCACCTATAATTCCTGTTTGCACGCGGACTCCGGAAAACCCGGCCCCTCGAGTAGAGCTCCCGCTCTCACAGTCGCGTCCGGCATTCTGCTCAGTCGGGTCGCTGGCCTGGTGCGTGACCGTGTCTTCGCGCATTATTTCGGCAATTCCGACGCCGCCGATGCCTTCCGCGCCGCCTTTCGCATTCCAAATTTTCTGCAGAACCTCTTCGGCGAAGGTGTACTCTCGGCCTCGTTCATCCCGGTCTATGCCCGGCTGAACGCTGAAAAACGCCACGAAGAAGCCTCGGAGGTCGCCGAAGCAACTTTTGGCTTGTTGTTTCTGACCACGTCATTGCTGGTGGTGCTGGGGGTCTTCGCAGCACCGTGGCTCATCGACGCTATCGCTCCGGGTTTCTCGGGCGACAAGCGCCTGCTCACCATCCGGCTGGTGCAGATCCTGTTTCCCGGGGCCGCCCTTCTGGTGTTTTCCGCCTGGTGTCTTGGCATTCTCAACAGTCATCGCAAGTTCTTCCTTTCCTACACGGCTCCGATCATCTGGAATGTGGCGATCATCGCCGCCTTCTTCTGGAAAGGCGGCCATCAAACCCAATCCCAGCTGGCCGTGATCGTCGCCATGGGCTCGGTGGTGGGCAGTGCTTTACAGTTTCTGGTACAGGTGCCTTCGGTGATGCGGTTCCTGTGGCCTCTGCGCATTCCGAAGAAGTTCGGTTCAGAGCATGTCAACACCGTGGTGAAGAATTTCTTCCCGGTGTTTGTCAGCCGCGGAGTGGTCCAGATCAGCGCCTACATCGATGCCCTGCTTGCGAGCTTTCTCCCCACCGGCGCTGTGGCTGCTCTTTCCTATGCACAAACCTTGTATTCGTTGCCGGTGAGCTTGTTTGGGATGTCTGTGTCTGCGGCCGAACTGCCAGCCATGTCGAGTGCGTTGGGCAGCACGGAAGAAATTGCGGACGCCCTGCGGCAGCGCCTGGCCCAGGGCCTGCAGCAGATCGCTTTTTTCGTGGTGCCCTCGGCAGCCGCATTCGTAGTCCTAGGGAACGTGGTGGTTGCAACCATCTATCGTTCGGGCGAATTCACCGCTCGCGACGTGACGTATGTCTGGGCGGTGATTGCGGGATCTGCGGTCGGATTGTTGGCCTCAACCTCGGGACGGCTGTATTCGTCGGCGTTCTATGCGCTTCGGAACACGCGCACACCCTTGAAATTTGCTGTAGTCCGGGTGACGCTCACGCTCGTGCTGGGTTATCTTTTTGCGCTGCCGCTGCCGCCCCTGTTGCACCTCGACCGCCGTTGGGGTGTGGCCGGACTGACGCTTTCTGCCGGCATAGCAGGATGGGTTGAATTTGTCCTGCTGCGAAGTGCGCTCCACAAACGCATTGGTGTCGTCCCCTACTCCATGGCCCGGGTTTTGAAGATGTGGTTGGCCGCGCTTCTGGCGGCTGCAGCCGGATACGGGATCAAGACTGCGTTGCCGACCCAGGCACCTCTGCTGGTGGGAGCCTGCGTGCTGGTGCCATACGGTGCGATTTACCTGGGGCTGACGCACTGGATGGGCATTTCCCCCGTGGGCGGCGCATTGCGCCGGTTGCGCCGCGCCCGGTGAGCGGGGTCCGCTCTCAATCTGATCCTGAACGGGAAGCTGAACTGCGTGTGTCTTTGTAAACCACGCCACCCTTCATGACGAACTCCACATGCTCCAAAGCGCGTACGTCGGACATGGGATCGCCATTTACCGCAATGATATCCGCATACTTTCCGGCCTCAATCGTGCCCACATCCTTGGCCCGGCCGATCAGGTCAGCGGCGTTCGCAGTGGCGGAACGGATTGCCTGGGCTGGCGTCATTCCATACTTCACCATGTAGAAGAACTGTTTGGCATTATCTCCGTGAGGATAAACTCCGGCATCGGTACCGAAAGCCATCTTCACGCCCGCCTGAAACGCTTTCTGAAAATTTTCGCGCTGCAGACGGCCTACCATTTTTTCCTTTTCGATATTCTCCGTAGGCAGACCGTATTTGGGCGCTTCGTTGATCAGGTAATCGTCATTGTAGATATCCATCACCAGGTAAGTGCCGTGCTCCCGGGCCAGGCGGATGCCCTCGTCGTCAATCAGGCTGGCATGTTCGATCGAGTCGATGCCCGCAAGGATTGCGTTCTTGATACCTTGCGCGCCATGAGCATGCGAGGCAATTTTTCGCCCGGCCATGTGCGCTTCGTCAGCCGCAGCCTTGAGTTCGTCCAACGTGTACTGGGGAGCGCCCGGATTGTCGCCGCGGGAAAGTACACCGCCAGTGGACATGATCTTGATCACATCCACGCTGTACTTCACCTGGGCGCGGATCACATGGCGAATCTGGTCCACTCCGTCGGCGATCGAGTAGTCACGTTCATCAGGAAACATCATCACTCGCGTCTGCGGCGAATAGTTATTCAGGTCGCCGTGGCCGCCGGTGATGGAAATGCCGGGACCGCTGGCCACGATCCGTGGGCCTACCAGATAGCCTTCGTTGATCGAGTTGCGCAGGTCCACCGCCAGGAACGGATCTGAGCCCACGTCGCGAACCGAGGTGAACCCCGCTTCCAGCGTCTTGCGCGCATTGACCACTCCCGAGAAGGCATGGTCAAAGGGAGTGTGCTTGAAGTCGTAAATCTCGTTGTAGCGGTCTGCGCGCGAACCCAGATGGGTGTGACAGTCGATCAGACCGGGAAGAACGGTCGCTTGCGAGAGGTCAACAACGTTGGCGCCAGGCGGAATCTTGAGATCGGCAGCCGAGGCCACGCTCTTGATCCGATCATCCTCAACCGCGATCACCATATTCTCACGAACCTTATCGCTGGTGGCGTCGAACAAGCGGCCCACCAGCAGATACGTAGCTTTGGGGACCGGCTTTGAGGCCGCCGGGCTGGCCGCAGTCTGCGAAAAACCAATGCAGGTGAGAGTCGAAAGCCAGAGAATTACCGCCGAGATCTTTTGGGTCGGAATTGCAGGAATCAAGGGCCGCTCCTAGTTTGGGATTCGCCCGGAAAGTCTCGCGGCTCCGCTCATTTCTGTCAAGCCGAGAGACTCTTCTTCGCGTTCTTTGCGTTGCCTTTGCGTTCTTTGCGGTTAAAGTCTTTTATCTGGCGCCATCCCAGATCCTTCGAGACTGAACTGCAAGAGCCACCTTTGACAGTGCTGCTTCCTCGCCCCATAATCCAAAACGTGCCAGCCCCAGGTCATAACTCCGCTCGCTCCGCCGTTTTCCGGCGGTCTTTCCTCAAGACGTTCCCTTCCGCAGTCCGCAGCGAAGGCGTGTACGTGTGGGATGCCGAAGGCAATCGCTATCTCGATTTTTCCGGCTCCGCCGCGGTGAATCTTATCGGGCACGGTGTGCCGGAAATCGCCGCGGCCATGGTGGAGCAGGCAAGACAGCTTGAATTCGTCCACACCAGCCAGTTCACGACTCCGGTCGCGGAAGACTATGCGCAGGAGCTGATCGAGTTTGCCGGCGAGAATTTTCGTGGCGGCGCAGTCTACTTCACCTGTGGCGGGTCGGAGTCGGTGGAAACCGCGCTGAAGCTGGCGCGGCAATATCAGGTGGAGATCGGACAAAGCAAACGCTATCAGATACTGAGCCGCAGGCAAAGCTACCACGGCTCAACTCTCGGCGCTCTTTCGGTTTCAGGGAATAAGAGGCGGCGCGAAATTTATTTGCCCATGGTGCGGGAGTTTGCGCACGTCGGAATTCCCTATTGCTATCGCTGCGCATATGACTGCACCGACGGTTGCCGGAACTGCGGCCTGGAGTATGCAGCGGAGTTGGAGAGAGCCATTGATTCGGCAAACGGCGAAGCGGCAGGGTTCATCTTCGAACCGATCAGCGGAGCGACGTTGGGCGCGGTGGTGCCGCCGCCCGGATATCTGCAGGAAATTGCCCAAGTTTGTCGGCGCCATGGCGTCCTGCTCATTGCCGATGAAGTGATGACGGGGATGGGCCGCACCGGGAAGAATTTCGCCGTGGAACACTGGAATGTGGCGCCGGACATTCTGGTCACGGCCAAGGGCCTCTCCAGCGGCTATGCCCCGCTGGGCGCCGTCATTGCGACGAAAAAAGTGGTCGATGCGATCGCCTCGTTTCTGCACGGGTTTACTTATAACGCCCATCCGGTTTCGCTGGCAGCCGGTCGCGCAGTGTTGCATCTTCTGTGCGAGCAGAAGCTGGTGGAGGCAGCCGACTCCGGATGTAATGCAGGCGCGAGCGTTGCTGCCAAGCTGGAGCGCTCACTCTTGACCCTGCTCGATCTGGATGCCGTCGGCGATGTTCGCGGCATCGGCTTGCTGCGAGGAGTGGAATTCGTGTCCGACAAACGCAGCAAACGGCCCTTCGGCCCGGAGTCGAGTTTCGCAGGACGTGTGACCAGCGCCGCCCTGAAGCGCGGACTGCTGGTGTATCCCATTCAAGGCTGTGTAGACGGCGTGGCCGGCGACCATCTGCTGATCGCACCCCCCGCGATCATTACCGCCGAACAGATCGATTGGGCGACTCAGGAGTTGAGACAAGCGATCCAAGAAGCAACCGCCAGTTCATAGGAAGTATCGCCTTGGGTAGCGCCGGCGTCTCGCCGGCTGTCGTGTGGGCGTCCCGCCCACACCGCCAGGGAGTCCAGCCCTTGAACAAGTTGCGGCGTCAGCCCTATCGGCTCGGCGTCACACAATTCCCTCTTCATCCCCTATCTATCCACTCTGTTTTCAAACATTTAACGGATGAGGTACGGGTGACTCACAGTTTACCTCCCGTGCATTGCCCCAGCGTCCCCTTCCTCATCAAATTATCTCCAGGAGGCATGATGGCCACCCCACAGATTGATTTCTGCGAACAGACAAATCCGAATGTGCTCCGCGAAGTGCGCAGCACGAAGCGCTTCGAGAGTCCGACCCGAATCCAGGACGGCCTGACCAGCAACCCCGAAAGGCGGCTCCTGAAGCGGATGGCAGAACGCACCCCGCGATGGATTAACTCCGATCACCTGACCATATTAGGGTTCCTGGGCCAGATCATGGCCGGCGTCAGTTACGCTCTGGCGCCTGGGAATCGGTACTGGCTCCTGGCCGCCATCTTTTTCCTGGGCGTCAACTGGCTGGGAGACAGTCTGGATGGCACCCTGGCCCGGGTCCGGCAACAGCAGCGTCCCCGCTACGGATTCTATGTTGACCACATCCTGGACAGCTTTGGCGCTCTCGCCCTGATGGGCGGCCTTGCGTTATCCGGATACATGCATCCGTATATTGCTGTCGGCCTGTTAGTGGGGTTCCTGCTGCTTTCGATCCAGTCTTATCTGGCTACCTACGCCCTGGGGGAATTTCAGCTTTCGTTCTGGAATTTTGGACCGACCGAACTCCGCATCCTGCTGGCCATAGGCAACGTGGCTCTCCTGTATCGGCCCATGATTTTCCACGGACATTACCGGCTGTTTGATGTGGGCGGCATGGTCGGGCTGATCGGTATGACGGTCATGCTGATTTTCTTCACCGCGCGCAATATCCGCCGCCTCTATCTGGAGGAACGAATCCGATGAGGCGCCAAGCCTGGCGTTCCATCGCAGTGCGCTGGCTCAAGTTTAACCTCGTAGGCGGAATGGGTGTTGCCGCGCAACTGCTGATGTTGTTCCTGCTCAAGTCGGGGCTCCATGTGTACTATCTGATCGCCACCGGGCTGGCGGTCGAGACGGCGGTGATACATAACTTCCTCTGGCACGAACGCTTTACCTGGGCGGACCGGCCAGGAGGAGGCATCACACGCTTTCTCAAATTCAACTTCACTACGGGTTTATGTTCAATCGCAGGAAACTTGGCGTTGATGAAGGTGCTGGTCGATCTTGGA
>JBGQIG010000126.1:0-7868 GCA_041498365.1 Terriglobia bacterium
GGCTGCTGGCCGTTCCCTGGAAGAAGCGATCGAAGGAAATCCGCAACATCACTCGCGCCGAGAAAGTCCTCAACGAAGATCACTACGGACTGGAAAAGATCAAAGACCGCATCCTGGAATTTCTGGCGGTGCGGCAGCTGGTCAAGAATCCGAAGGGTTCGATCTTGTGCTTCGTTGGGCCTCCGGGGGTCGGCAAGACGTCGCTGGGAATGTCGATTGCAAAAGCTACCGGCCGCAAGTTCGTGCGCATGTCCCTGGGTGGCGTGCGCGACGAGGCCGAGATCCGCGGTCATCGTCGCACCTATATCGGCGCCCTGCCTGGCCAGATCATCCAGATGATGAAGAAGGCCGGCACCAAGAATCCGGTCTTCATGCTGGACGAAGTGGACAAGATGTCCATGGACTTCCGCGGCGATCCGTCGGCAGCGCTGCTCGAAGTGCTCGATCCCGAACAGAATTTCATGTTCGTGGACCATTACCTGGACGTTGAATACGATCTCTCGCAAGTCTTCTTCATCGCCACCGCCAACGTCATGCACACCATCCCACCTGCTCTGCAGGATCGGATGGAGGTACTGCGTCTCCACGGGTACACCGAGTACGAAAAGGTCGAGATTGCCAAACAGTTCCTGGTGAAGAAGCAACTTCTGCAGGCAGGATTGACCGAGAAGAACTTGAAGTTTTCCGACGACGCCATCACCGCCCTGATTCGCTCTTACACTCGCGAAGCCGGCGTCCGCAATCTGGAGCGCGAAATCGGCAACGTTTGCCGCAAAGTCGCCCGCAGAGTGGTGAAGGAAGGCGAAGGCTACAACGTCGCCATCGCGAATGACAACGTCAACGACTTCCTGGGCGTGATCAAGTTCCGCGACACTCTGGCCCACGAAAAGAGCGAGGTCGGTCTGGTCACGGGACTGGCCTGGACCGAAGTCGGTGGCTCCATTCTGAGCACCGAAGCCACCGTGGTGGACGGCAAAGGCAAACTCACGCTGACCGGAAAGCTTGGCGACGTGATGCAGGAATCGGCCCAAGCGGCCATGTCGTACGTGCGCTCCCGCGCCCATCGCCTGGGCTTGTCACGTGACTTCTACCGCAGCCTGGATATCCATGTACACGTGCCTGAAGGAGCGATTCCCAAGGATGGTCCTTCCGCGGGCATTACAATCGCAACGGCAATTGCCAGCGCTCTGAGCAAGATTCCCGTGCGTCGCGACCTCGCCATGACCGGTGAGATAACGCTACGGGGCAAAGTGCTCCCCATCGGCGGCCTGAAGGAAAAATTGCTGGCTGCACACCGCGCTGGATTGTTCGAGGTGGTCCTGCCTCAGGACAACGAGAAGGATCTCGCTGAGGTCCCCGAGAACCTGCGCACCGCCATGAAAATGCACTTCGTCGAGACCATGGACCAGGTTCTGGCGGTGGCGCTCGAGCAACCCTTGCCACAAGTGAGCGAAGAGGCGACGCAGCCGATTACGCCCATCGCACCCCAGCCTAGTGAGAGTCCGGCCACGCATCAATAGTTTCTTGGCGTCAACTCTTCCACGCAGAGGCCCGCAAGAGCCGGCATCTTCATTCGTTACACATTCCCAAGGACGTTGCGTCCCTTCGTCACATGGTGCTCTTCGGATAAAATGATGGCCGGTGGACCTTGGAACCTAATCCTCAGCCCGATGGAGCGCGAGGCTATCTTCGAGGCCGCGCAAGTCCGATCGTCGCTGTTGGGCTGGTTCTTGCCCTGTTCATCTGGCTGCCGGCCTACCGCTGGTTTTTTCTCATCAGCCTGGGCATAGGCATCATCGTGGCCGCCATCCTCTATTTTTGGAACAAGCACAAACCCGTCAAAGCAGAAGACGTCGAGAACAAGCGTCCACTTGGGCTGGAATGAAGACAGTCGTCGGCGGTCGGTGATCAGTGGTTAGACGTTGCCGGAAGGCCGCACCCTCTCACCTCTTTTTTCCCATCTGCTCGCTTGCAACTTCCAATCTGAAACGGCAAACTGATTTATGCGTGTCTTAGCCCGCTTCATGATGTCGGCGAGTGATGCCAGCCACTTCCCTGCTCCCGAGCTGCCTGAGGTCGCATTTCTAGGGCGGTCGAATGTGGGCAAGTCAAGTGTGATCAACTCGCTTCTCGGCACCAGGATCGCCAAGACCAGTTCTACTCCCGGACGGACCCGGTCGATTAATTTCTTCGAAATCCGCTGGCCGGGAAAGCCGCAACCAGAGCTGGTTTTCACCGACTTGCCAGGATACGGCTACGCCAAGCTCTCGCGGGAAATCTCGGAGCAGTGGCCGAGTTTCATTGATCCCTATCTGAAGGCACGCCCCTGCCTAGCCCTGTGTGTGGCGTTAGTGGATGTGAACGTGCCACCCCAGCCTGGGGACCGGCAGTTGCTGGATTTTCTCTCCGGAATTGGACGCCCGACGTTGATCGTCGCCACCAAGAGCGACCGGCTTCCGGGAAACCAATTGCGCAACTCCCTTCAGACTCTGGCCCAGGAGTACCCGCAGGCGCGCGTCGTGCCCTATTCCGCGAGGACTGGAGCGGGACGCCAGGAACTCTGGCAGGAAATCCGGCTGGCGGTGGAAAAGCACGGCGGTGCCCGCCTCCTGGCGCCTGAAACCGGGTTTCTTTCGTAGCCGGCCTCACCGCCACTCAGAGCTCGGGTGTACACTTCTCTTCAGCTGGCCGGAAGGCGATCCATGAAGTGCCCTCTTTCCCTCCTGTTGGCGATCTTCCTGATTGCGACCCTCAGCGGGTGCGGAAATATCTTTGTCCGCGGCGCTCTACCCGCAGGCTCCTCCAGCGTGAGTGGCCTGGTCAGCGTGGTGCAACTCAGTGCCATCATCGGTGACAGCGGGACGACGGTGCAGGTCACGTTTGTCACCTTCGTGCAAGGCGGCGCGTCCTCCACGATTGGTTTTTGCGGCGACGAGCGCAGCCAGTTCCCTATGCAGCAAACCGTCCGGGCCAATTTCACTCCGGGACAAACCTGTGCCAGTGTCATCACCATCGTGATTACCTGAAGCAGACTTCGAATCTCGGACCTCGGGTGTCAGAGCCTCGGACCTTCGACCCTCACGCAAATTCATATTTGGATTCCGAAGTCTGAGTCCGAAGTCTGAAGTCCGAGGCCTGACGCCCCTTCCGTTACCTTGGTTATCTAGGGGCTGCTTACCCACCAGTCTAGAGTTGCGGGATGACACTCTCGTCCATGGTGGTCTCACGCGATCTGCAGGAAGTCAGCGTGCTCGAATGCATTCTCGGCGGTCTGCACATAGGAGTAGACGTGGAGTCGGAACCGGAGCGCGCCCGCGCCAAACTGGCCAAGTCGAAAATTGACGCTCTGATCATCGATTGTGACCTTACCGGCGCTGCCGGCTTCTTGAAAGGTTTACAGAACGGCGACATCCGGAACGCAGTGCCGCTTATTATCGTCAGCGGTTCCAGTGGCCGGAAGCACCTCGAGTCCAAGGGTGCTTCATTCGTTTTTGAAAAACCGATCTCGGTCGAGCAGGCTGTCCGCACACTGTCGGCAGCGCGTAACATGATTCTGGATGAAAGGCTGCGCTACCATCGCGCGACTTTGGATGTTCCGGTATCGCTTACTTATGCGGCCAGAAATCTGCAGCGGGCTCATCTCATGAATCTCAGCCAGGGCGGTATAGGGGTACGTTTGCAACAGTCTCACCAGACCGTTGGCCGGGTGAAAGTAAACTTCAAGCTGCCAGGCACCAGGCTCTCGATGAGGTTTGTTGGGGAAGTGGCGTGGAAGGACAAGTGGGGCAACACAGGCATCCGATTCGTGGAGGCGAGCTCGAGTACGAAGCGGGAACTGCAACTCTGGCTGGAGCGTCAATACTTTATGCCGTAAAGTTTGTCGGCGGTCGTCAGCACGGCCATGACGACCACTGACCAAAGCTCATCGAAATCGCGGCCTCTCCCCTGCCTCACGATAAACTCCGTCGCAGGGATCGCCAGTCCGCCGCGTCAGCCAGGTGCCGGGCGTGCAGCCAATCCAGAACCAAAATAACAGCCGGTAAAGTACAGTGAAGACGCCCGCAGCTCCGAATCCGAGGAGCAGCGCCACCGGCCAAGCCGGAACGATCCCGGTCATGGCCATGCATATCACGGCGAAGAGCAGCACCGCCGATAGAAGGATTAACCCATCCACCAGCAGGGATAGGACGTGCTTTGAAAGGGCAAGGGGAAACCAGGGCAAATGCAGTATCCGCCGATCCTTTTCCTCATCCAGCACCGCCGGGGCCACTTCCGGTTCGAGACGGATGGCTGGGCGGGGGGCGGCTGAAAACAGCAGCTCGGTGGTTTCGTCGCCGCTCTTGCTGCGGGCGAAGTTAAGATCGCCGATCGCTTGCGCGGATGTGGTCAAAAGCTGGAGGAATATCCACTCTTTTAACTGGCGCAGAGAACGTGGCGGAAGCGCCAGAAACTCCACGCCGGCTTGCCCGGCAGGGTCGGCCCAGGCGACGCGACCGACAGCTGCCACACGCACACGCGGGTTGACCAGTTCGAAGCGCAGAAAGATCTGCTGGTTGGCCAGCAACGGCGCTACCGCCTGAATGGCAATACCCGCCTCACCCAGATTGCGGATGATGCCTCCGTTGTTCTGATCGTTGCTTTGATCAAGGTTGAAGTAGGCGAGGCGATGAATCTGATGGCGATAGTGACGAGGTTGCAAGGGCGGGACGAGCCCAACCGTGCCCACCCTGGAAGGCGTCCGCGGACGAGAATCCATCGCCAAATCTTAGTCAAGGGCCTGGAAGTGTCTTAGTACCGACGCTGGTTCAGACTCTCAGGAAGCGGGGCGCTGTTCCTCAGGATAGGCTTCGTTCTGGTGGGCACGATCCCAGGCGATCAGGCCGTTGAGGTCGTAGCGGTAGGGCCCGTAGGCGCAAAAGGCCTTTTCGTCGAAGAGGCGCTTGATCCCGCACCCCATGCAGACCTGGTAGGAATAGCCGTGGGCGCGGACGGGCCAACTCATCTTGTTGTGCCAGCAACCACGTAGAAGGACGACGGCCGCACCGGTCAGCCCCGTAGCGGTCACACCCAAAGGCCAAAGCCAGCGCAATTTCTTTTTCTTCAACTCGTCTGCCACAGCCTGTAAGCTCCTCTGTCGTAAAAGGATATGCTCAAGTTGAGGTCAAGCGCAATGGCCCTCCGGCGGGGCGCCAGACCGAGCGCCAGGTACGGCTTACCAAAGAGCAGACCCGGCTCCCCCCACCTTCGTGCACGGTCAATATTGCGATCAGGGCAAATCCACTGTAACTTAAATGCTGCCAGTTCGGCGACTCCCCCAATGGCCGTACCGGATCTGTGGATGCGTAAGTCTTGACGAGAGAGACGTTTCCCTCGAAATGTGGTACCGACTGAAGTAAAGTAATCCACAGAGATTTCCACGGTAAAGATGAGCGCCAATCCGCACAATGCGAGCTTGGGTTTAACTGATAATGAGGAAACTGTTGAAAAGAGCAGCTTGACCTCGCCTTCCGTCCCTTCCCAAGCCTATCCGTCCATAAGCTACGCGCCAGGCCACGAAGCTCTGCAAGCCCTTCTCGCTTTCTCCAGCCTTCACGAACAGTTACGCCAGCGTCGCGCGCGCGAAAGGTTGGGCGAGAAAGCGGACGTAGCCGACGTTTGGGAGCTGGAGCAATTTGTTCTGGACGAAGTGTTGCACCTGGTAGCGGAGCGAGCCCGAACCATCACCGGTGCGGACGGCGTCGCCATCGCCATGGCGGAGGGAAACGCAATTGTTTGCCGGGCATCCGCGGGAACGATTGCGCCCGAGGCCGGAGCCCGGCTGGACCCGAATTCGGGATTCTCCGGAGCGTGCCTGCGCACGGGCGGAATCGTGCGCTGTGACGATTCGGAGAAGGACCCGCGCGTAAACTTGCATGTCTGCCGTCGCCTGGGCGTGCGCTCCATCGTCGCAGTCCCAATCACCTCGGCGCACGGCACCATCGGCTTGCTGGAAGCCTTCTCCGCCGAAGCGTACGGGTTCAATGACAGCGACGTTCGCAGCTTGAACCTGCTCGCCGAATTGATTTTGGCCGCTCTGAAGCCGGAAGAGGAAAACCGGTTGGCTGAAATTTCGCAGCGCTTGGTTGCGGGGGAGGCCGCCGAAGTTCCTCCCGCCCCGACAGAAGAAAGTCCAGCAGCAGCAACACCCTCCAGTAGAAGAGAAATCAGCAGAGCGGGAGTTGCCGAGCCGGAAGCCAGTCCTGCAATTTTCCAGGAGTACGGAAAAAATCAGAAATTCAGAGTAAGCCTTGCAGTTACGCTTCTGCTGGTCGCGGTGGCCGCAGCGTTGGGAGCAGGACTGTGGTGGAAGCTCCGCCACCGGACCGCGACGAAGCCTCAACCAGCGCCCGCCGTGATTGCTTCGCCCGCGCAGGAGCAGCCGGAGACAGTGCCGCAAACCGCAAATAGCGAAGCCGATTCAGCTCCGAGCACGGATGACAGGCTCCCTTTGCGCACCCAGATCACCGGCATCTGGCACGTCTCGTCAGCCGACTCCAGCACTGTGATTATTGATATGAAGGGCGAAGTTCAATACGAGGCTCATCGCCTGAGCGATCCCGAACGCATTTACTTTGACCTTCACGATACGTCGCTGGCGCCCGGTCTGTTTGGCAAGACGATCGAGATAGGCGACGCACGGCTGGCGCGAGTTCGCGTCGCACAGCCCACGCGAGGCGTGAGCCGGGTAGTGCTGGAAACCACAGGAGCTTCCGATTTCTCGGTCAGCCTCCAATCAAATCCTTACCGTCTGGTGGTGGAAATCCGGAAAGCAGCCAAGCCGGAACGCGGCGCGATCACTGATTTTCCGAAGACGGATCTACCGAAGACCGACCTCAGCGTCATGAAGCCTCAGCCCTTGTCGGTTCCAGCGGCTCCTGCGCGAGCGGGAAACAGGCTCGATGGACAGTTACGGAACCAGGTAGCGAAGTTCCGTCTTGTGCTCGATGCCGGACATGGAGGCTGGGACCTGGGAACGGTGGGACGCAAGGGTTTGATGGAGAAAGATCTGGTGCTGGACGTCGTTAGGCGACTCGGGAAACTGGTTCAGAATCGTTTGGGCGCCGAAGTCATTTATACCCGCCAGGATGACACCTATCTTCCCCTGGAAAAACGCACTGAAATTGCGAACCTGGCCCAGGCTGATCTGTTCGTCTCGATCCACGCCAATTACAGCGATGATTCCTCGGCGCGCGGTTCGGAGACCTATTACACCGATACCTACTCATCGGTGCGAGCGCGCACTTCCGAAGCCGATGCCGCCTCCAGCGTGCCCGAGAACGTCAATTGGACTAATGTCGATATTCGCGAAAAGGTGCAGAAGTCGCGCCGGCTCGCCATCGCCGTTCAGCAAGCGCTGTATCGAATGCTGGCGGCGCAGATCCCGGCAATGCGCAACCGCGGCGTGAAAAAGGCGTCTTACGTGGTTCTCACGGGAACTTCCATGCCCGCAATCCTCGCCGAAGTCTCCTTCGTCAGCAGTCAGGCGGATGAGGCCAAACTGCAGAACTCGAGCTACCGTCAAAAGATTGCGGAAGGACTTTACAAAGGCATTGCCCAATACGCGGCATCATCCCATCGCGTGAATATCGCCAGCACTCCCACCAAGCCCACAGGATTCTGACCACAGGATTTTGAAAACTGACTGGAATAGGCTGGATGGTGCATGCCGAGGGGGGCGTGTTAAACATGCTGCCTGAACTGTGCCAAACAAAGCAGGCCGAACATAACGCAGGCCGAACAACGCAGGCTGAACAAGCAGGCTGGGTGGAGCAGGCCTTCAGGCCTGCATGTGAGCATCTGTGCTACGAGGGCTTTAGCCCCTGAGGTAC
>JBGQIG010000127.1:0-7808 GCA_041498365.1 Terriglobia bacterium
CTGATTCTGCGCGACGGCAAAGTCATCTTCGACGGCGACCTCGACCAACTGGCGCACTCGAAGGACGAATACATCCGGGAGTACATCTCGTAGGGGAAGCTAGCTTCTGGCTGCTAGCTGCTGGCAGGCTGCGGAAAAATGCCATCCGGATGGGTCTTGGGAAGGGCACGACTTGAGTCGTGCCGTAAATCGCGGAAAAAGGGCCCGGCTTTAGCCGCTGCGGTTTGCTGTTTCAGCCCGCATCCCTTGTCATCGTAAGTGCAGTGGCCGCGTCGCTTCGCGAAGCAGTCACGGAGTCGAAGGATCCCTACCCTCTCACAAAACCGTGCCCCGCGCTGACTATGGATAAGATCGGCTAAGGAACAATTGCTACTGGCCTGGTGATAAAGTTGGGGCCCTTCGAGACATCAGGAATGATGTCCCCAGGTCAGCTGGCTTTCGCCGTTTCCGCCATGGCCTTGCGCCGGCTTTCCACGCGTGCTGCAATCGTCTTCAGCCGTTCGCGTCCGGCCTTCGAACTCATGATTACCTTCTCGACATTGCTGAACAAGCCGGGACTCTGCATTTTCTCGCGCAGCTCTTTCAGCAAGGGTTGGAGTTTGGCATAGATAAAAAACATCTCGCCACTGATGCCGCCCTCCACAAACAACTCAGGATGGATGGTGCCGTGGAGCACCAGCGCCGCCGCCATATCCCAATAGCCAGCGACCTGGCGGAACCAGTTGTTTTCCTGAGTCCCGAGCGCCGTCGCTACCTTCATTACATCTTCTGCGGTATGCGGCCAAAAGGTTACAAGCCACCAGTTGCGCGCTTTGCGAATCTCGGCTTCGCGGCGGAGATCGTAGAGTTGAAGAACCAGTTGGGCGTCGGCTGCGGTAGGCTTCTTAGGCATTTGCAAATCTCCTTGGTTAGTCGAACTCCCGAGCTTCGCTCGGCTGGGCAGGTGAGGACATCCTTCGACGTCGCTCAGGATAGGCTCTGCCCCTACGTGATTGGTGCTTACGCCACCGGCGCTGGTTCCGCTGCCCGCTCGAAGTCACACTCCTTGTTTGGGCAAGCGATCACCGGGCCGGCTTTCAGCATTTTCTCCACCAGGTATTCGCCACCGCAACTCGGACACTTTTCTGCCAGAGGCTTGCCGGCGGAGGTGAACTTGCACTTGGGATAATTTCCGCACCCGTAGAATGTGTTCCCTTTGCGCGCCTTCTTTTCGACAATTTCGCCGTCTTTGCACAGCGGGCACTTCACCCCAATGAAGTTCTGCTTCACGTGTTTGCAATCTGGATAGCCGCTGCATGCGGTGAACTCGCCGAAGCGGCCGTGACGGATCATCATGTTGCGCCCGCACTTGGGGCAGAGCTCATCGAGCGGGATATCTGGAACTTTTTTGCCCTGATCGAGGCGGCGTGTAGTCTTGCAATCGGGATAGCCGGTGCAGGCCATGAACTGGCCAAAGCGTCCCCGCTTCAGGACCATGACCCGGCCGCAGTTTTCGCAATATTCTTCCTGCGTGGTCTCCTGAATGTCGGCCGAATCCAGGTCGGGCAGGTTAATGGGGTTTTCCTTGGTGAAGGTGCAGCTTTCGGGATTCTCTTTGTCGTAGGAACTGCAGGCGTAGAAAGACCCGTGCTTGCCCCACTTGATCACCAGCGGGGAGCCGCAACGCTCGCACTTCTCGTCGGTCGGCTTTTCCATCCGCTTGATGTTCTCCATGTGCTTCTCGGCGTAGCGGAGGTCCTTGGCGAAGCGCTTGTAGAATTCGTCGAGCGCGTTGGTCCAGGTTTCCTTGCCCTCTTCGATTTCGTCCAGTTCTTCTTCCAGGCGCGCGGTGTACTGCACGTCGAAAATGTCGCGGAAGTTTTCCACTAGTAGATCGGTGACAACCAGGCCGATTTCCGTGGGCGAGAACTTGCCGCCTAGCTTCTGCACGTACTGGCGCTCCTGGATGGTGCTGAGAATCGCGGAATACGTAGAAGGCCGGCCGATACCGCGTTCTTCCAGCTCTTTCACCAGCGAAGCTTCGTTGTAGCGCGGCGGAGGCTCGGTGAAATGCTGCTCCGGCTTCAGTTCCCTGAGCGTTAGCTTCTGTCCCGGCTCGAGGTGCGGGAGCTTGTGCTTGAGTTCTTCCTCCTCCTCGTCTTTACCTTCTTTGGATTCCTCGTAGACTTTGAGGAAGCCATCGAACTTGAGCACCGATCCGGTCACCCGGAACCAGAAGGTTTCAGCTCCTGACTTGGCGTCGATGTCGACCGTGGTCTGGTCGAACACTGCCGGCGTAATCTGCGACGCCACGAAACGCTGCCAGATCAGTTTGTAGACCTTGTACTCGTCTTCTTTCAGATACTGCTTGATCTGGTCGGGATGGCGCATCGCCGAGGTGGGACGAATGGCTTCGTGCGCCGCTTGCGCCGCCTTCTTCTCTTTGTAGACGTTCGGCGACTCGGGTAAATATTCGCCGCCATATTGGAATTTGACGTACTCACGCACTTCCGCCAACGCTTCGTTGGATACGCGGGTGGAATCGGTACGCATGTAGGTAATGAGACCGACCGATCCCTCCTCGCCCAGTTCCACACCTTCATACAGACGCTGCGCAATCATCATGGTGCGTTTGACGCTGAAGCGGAGTTTGCGCGAAGAGTCCTGCTGCAGCTTGCTGGTGGTGAACGGCGGAGTGGCGTTGCGACGCCGCTCTTTGCGATCAACAGTGCGGACCAGCCAGTCGGCTTTTTCCAGGGCAGCGCGGATTTTCTCCGCGTCTTCGCCGTTGGTGACTTCGACTTTCTCTTCGCCCTTGCCGACGAAACGGGCGTCGAACGCCGGCGGCTTGGGGCCGGCAAGGTGCGCGTCGATGGTCCAGTATTCCTGCTTCTGGAAGGCCTTGATTTCCCGTTCCCGTTCAACGATGAGCCGCAGAGCGACCGTCTGAACCCGGCCTGCGGACAGGCCGCGCCGCACTTTGTCCCAGAGCAACGGCGAAACCTGATAGCCCACCAGGCGGTCGAGCACACGGCGAGCCTGCTGCGCATCCACCAGGTTCCGGTCGATGTCGCGGGGATGCTCGAAAGCTTCCAGCACGGCGCGCTTCGTGATCTCATTAAAAGTCACGCGGCGAATGCGGTCGGGCTCGTCGCCATCCTTCTTCTTCTTTTTCTTCTTGGTCTTGACTCCGTCGCCCAGTTCTTCGGCCAGGTGCCAAGCGATAGCTTCGCCTTCGCGGTCCGGGTCAGGCGCAAGATAGATGTTGTCGGCAGAGAGGGCGAGCTTCTTCAGCTTGGCGAGAATCTTCTCCTTGCCGGGAATGACGATATATTCCGTTTCGAATTCGTTATCGACATCGACCCCCAGCGTGCTCTTGGGCAGATCCTTGACGTGCCCGAGCGAGGCTTCAACCGTGAAGCCCTTGCCCAGATACTTCTGGATGGTCTTCGCCTTGGCCGGCGACTCGACGATAACTAAACCTTTAGACAATGTGTCCTCTGATCGTGGGTTCTGATTTTGAAGCTAGCATGAATGCCGTGGTGGCAACAAGTTCTGTGGAAAAAGCTATTAGCTCTTAGCCATTAGCTTTTAGCTTGAAACCCCTACGACGCCAGGGCATTTCTTAGCTTCTGGTAGAGTGAAGACAGCATTCGCATTACCTCGCTCAAGTCGGAGTTCCAGTTGGAATATTCTGCGTTCCTCAGGAAACCCAGGTCGCGCGCTAGCAACAGGTGGTATGAGAGTTCTGCGCCTGAACCCATTGAAATCTGGACGAATCGGGCCATCTCACCATCCGACCTTCGCCCACAGCCTTCCGCCAAGTTCGCCGCGATAGAAGCAGATGAGCGTCGGATCTGGCTCGTCAAACCAAATCGTTCATCTTTCGGAAACCCCTGCGTGCCTTTATAAACCGTGAGGGTCAGCTTGTGGGCCTTTTCCCAAACCTGGAGGTCCTTATAATTTCGCATCTTCGCTCCTTCATCGGATCCATCGCTCCAAGCTAAAAGCTAAGAGCTAACAGCTAGAAGCTCTTTACGAAGTTTTTCCCCGGCATCTGCTTCACTTTCCCCGCCAGTTCCAGCTCGAACAACGCCGCGAAGATTTCGGAGGAGGACAATTCCAGTTCCAGGAACTCTACAATCTCGTCGATGTGGGTGGCCTCGTCTGCTTTCAACAGCTTCAATATCTTTCTTTCGTGGGGGGGCAGCTCCATTTCCCCGAATAGAGATGCAGTCTTGCCGCTCTGCGATTCATCGCCGGTGGCGGGGGTCAACGCAAGTCGTACTTGTTGAGGGAGTTCTTCCCACACGTCTTCCCAGGTGGCGGTGAGCTTGGCGCCTTGCTTGATCAGAGTGTTGGGTCCCCAGGAATTCTTGTTGGTGACATTACCGGGGACGGCAAAAACCTCGCGATTCTGTTCCAGGGCGCAACGCGACGTGATCCGCGTGCCACTGTATTCCGCCGCTTCCACCACGAGTACACCGATGGAAATGCCGCTGATGATGCGATTGCGGATGGGAAAATTTTGCGGTGCGGCGAATGTGTTCATCGGGAATTCGGAGATCAGGGCCCCGCCCAGGGCCAGCATCTGTTCCGTGAGCCGGGTGTTCTCTTTGGGATAAATGATGTCCACGCCCGTGCCGAACACCGCCACAGTTTTGCCCTTGCCGGCGATGGCGCCGCGATGTGCAGCTGCGTCCACGCCCCGCGCCAGACCGCTGAAAATGATCAGCCCTCGAGTTGCGAGATCACACGACAGGCGCTCGGCCATTCCGAGCCCGTAGGGTGTGGGATGACGGGTGCCGACGACCGCAATCCCCGGCTGGGTAATCGCGTCCACATTTCCACGCACATAGAGGACTAGCGGCGGATCGTAGATTTGTTTCAGCTGGGCGGGATAGCAAGAATCGTCGAGACAGACCACGGAAACTCCGGCTGCGGCCACGCGTCCCAACTCGTCATGGGCTAACTCCATCGAACGGCCAGTCGCTAATGATTGCGCCGAAGCCGCCTGAATACCGGTGGCCTCCAGTTCGGTCAGAGACGCCTTGAAAATGTTCTGCACGCCGACGAAGTGCTCCACCAGCCGGCGTGATCTGGTAGGACCCAGGCGTGGGGTCAGGGCGAGAGCCAGCCACTCTAAAGCGAGGCTTTCGCCGGTTGGGGAAGTCATAGCCAGGGCTTCCGGCACTTCAACACCTCCGCATCGTCCGATTCGCGGACTCTATACACGAGCAAAAAACCGTGTCAAGGTCAGCCGACACACTCCTCTGTTAAAATCAACCATCGGAAGCATGAAACGCCTTCGTATTTCCGCGATTTCCTACCTTAATACTGCGCCCCTGATGTGGGATTTCGAACATGAAGGCGCAGGTTCGGGCTTCGATATCTCCTATACCGTCCCTTCACGATGTGCCGCTGACCTGGAAGAGGGTTCGGCGGATATTGGCATCATTCCGGCCGCCGCCTATGCCAGCATCCCCGGGCTCGCGATTCTGCCCGGAGTCGCCATCGCTTCGCGCCGTCCGGTCCGTTCTATCCTCCTGGTTAGCAAGGTTCCGCTGGACAAAATTCAATCGGTAGCGCTCGACACCTCTTCACTCACATCGGTGGCGCTCACTAAGGTCTTGTTTGCCAAATGGTGGGGCGAAGGCCGGACCTTCACGCCCATGGCTCCAGACGTAGAGAAGATGACGGCGGAGTGCGACGCTGGCCTGGTGATCGGCGATCCTGCATTGAAGGTTGATCGCTCCCGCTATCTCACATACGACCTGGCCGAGGAATGGATCCGTCTGAGCGGAAAGCCTTTTGTCTTTGCCTTCTGGGCCGTGCGGCAAGCAGCTTTGAAGGATGCTTCACCGGCCCTCGATCTGGCCTCGATATTCCAGGAGTCGCGCGACCACGGTTTGCAGCCCGGGAATCTGCAACAGATTGCCCGGGAGTGGGCGCCTCGCCTGGGTTTGAGCGAGGCTGAGATAAGGAGTTATCTGACCGAAAACATCCACTATGATCTCGATCCTACATGCCTCGACGGGTTGCAGCTTTTCTATCGTTATGCCAAAGAATGCGGCGTGCTGCCGGCGGCGCCACCATTGCGCTTTCTCGATGTGGCCAGGATCGCCGCAATCTGACTCTCGTAACACTCACACTTGAAGATTTGCCTCTGAAGAAGGAATGTTGACACAGATTCATCTCTTGATCGCGGCGGCCGTCTGGAGTTGGCTCCGGCATCTCGGTGGCATCGGACTGATCCTGTTGGGACTGGCAGATAACTCCGTCGTGCCGTTGCCGGGGAGCATGGATGTTTTGACCATTGTTCTCGCGGCGCATCATCACCAATTGTGGTGGTATTACGCGGCGATGGCCACGATCGGCGCGGTTATCGGCGGATACATCACCTACGGTCTGGCCCGGAAAGGCGGCAAAGAGGCTTTTGAGGGCAGGTTATCCAAGAGCAGAGCCGACAAGGTCTACAAGCGATTTGAAAGCTGGGGATTTGGAGCGGTCGCCGTGCCTGCCCTGTTGCCGCCTCCTTTTCCTATCGTGCCTTTCCTGCTGGCGGCCGGGGCCATGCAATACTCGCGTAAGAAGTTCGTGGCCGCGCTCGCACTTGGCCGCGCGGTTCGCTTCACTATAGTCGCTGGCCTTGGGGCCCTCTATGGCAGGCACATCATCAAATTCTTCTCCAGGTACTACAAGCCGGCGCTGTTCGCACTTATAGCCCTGGCAGTGATCGGCGGAGTTTTTTCCCTTGTCCAATATTATCGCTATAAGAATAGAACTGCCGGGGAAGGGAGCGGCCCCGCGGTGCGTCGAAAGACGGCTTGAGGCTGGAGTGTTGGCCCGATTCTAAATCCGATACTAGGATTCATCCTGAGCGGAACCAGCCATTCGCTCGCGAATGGCTGATGAAGTCGAAGAGCCTGCCCCGAACGCCGCACAATTTGGAGCTAGCCGCGCCGTCCGTTAGAATCTCTACGGTGCTTCGTAAGCCATGTCTCTGACCAAGCAGCAAGCCCTCGACCTGTTCCGCTCCGACGACCTCATCGGCGTCGGCATGGAAGCTGATGCGGTACGGCGCAATCTCCATCCCGAGGGCGTGGTCACGTACATCATCGACCGCAACATCAACTACACCAATTTCTGCACCGAGTATTGCACCTTCTGCGCCTTTTACCGCCCCCTGAAGGGGCCTGCGGCCAAGGAGGGCTATATTCTCGAGTTCGACACTATCTACGACAAGATCCGGGAAACCGTGGAATTAGGCGGCACCGGCGTGCTGATGCAGGGCGGCCTGCATCCGGATTTGAAGATTGACTGGCACGAGAAAATGCTGCGTGGCATCAAACAGCGCTTCCCGAAGATTCATCTGCACTGCTACTCAGCCTCGGAGATTATCGCCATCGCCGAATACAGCGCATTGAGCATTCGCGACACGATTGCCCGTTTGCGCGACGCCGGCCTTGACTCCATCCCCGGTGGCGGCGCGGAGATCCTCGACGATGAAGTCCGCTACAAGATCGCCCGACTCAAGTGTCTGACCGAAGACTGGCTCAACGTGCACCGCACCGCGCACCAGTTGGGCATGCGCACCACCGCCACCATGATGTTTGGCGTGGGCGAGAACTACGAGAACCGCGTCAATCACTTTCAGCGGCTTTACGAGTTGCAGGAGGAAACCGGCGGCTTCACCGCCTTTATCCCCTGGAGCTTCCAGCCAGCCAACACGGCGCTGGGAGGTCGTCACTGGGACGAAGCAACGGCCGTCGAGTACCTGAAGGTCCTGGCCATTTCCCGGCTGTACCTGTCGAACTTCCTCAACGTTC
>JBGQIG010000128.1:0-7806 GCA_041498365.1 Terriglobia bacterium
TGAAGATGTATTGCCGCGTTCGTCCTCGGAATAATTCCAGGTCGCGTTCGATGTCTGCCGGAGTAAACGCGATCCAGTTGACGATGGCGTCAAACTGACGCCCCCGGAGCGCGCGCGCGACGGCAGACGCATCGTTCATGTCCGCATGAACGGTCTCTGCGCCGCCCACCATTCCCGCGACATGCTGACCGCGGGTAAGCAGGGTGAGGCTGATGCCACGCTGCAGCGCCAAACGCGTACAGGCAGTGCTGATAATGCCCGTGCCCCCGACAAATAGTACGTTCATGCGCCCTTTGTAACAGAATCTCCCCACATTTCACAGCGTCGTTCGGAGTCGGTCTATCAATTCAAAGGGCTTCGATATCCGCTTCTTTCAGGAGCTGTGGCGTCCTTCCAGCGGGCAGGAGTCGGCCGGTAGATCTCGGTGGGATTGATGAGCGCCGCAACCTGGCGGTCACTGACAGTGAAAAAGCTATTAACCGCAAAGGGCGCAAAGGATGACGCAAAGTGCGCGAAGGAGGTCTTTGCGATCTTTGCGGTGTCCTTTGCGCCCTTTGCGGTTAAAGCTTTACTCGGGCGGCTGCGAGGCAGAAGTTCGGTCCGCAATGTGTCCGCCGTCGCACGCGCGCTCCGGGGACGTCAGTTTGATGACATCGTCAACTGGGTCAAAAAGCGGAAAACGGGGTAGCCCTGAAAGGGCGAAAGAACACTTGCCACGCAGCTGCCAACGCCTATGGACCCCTATCCGCCGGCCTCGTGAGCCCGATTCCTCCGATAGATCAACGACATGATAAGCAGGAGCAGCGCGAAGGCGGGGACCGCGTACCTCAGACCGTCTACCCAAAATGTACTCAGGGCGATCGCCAGCAAAGCCCCAATGCCCGCGACCGTAGGCAGCGGATGACCCGGCAGCTTCAACGGAAGTTTGGCCACGGCCTCCGGCGCCATCCTTTGGCGAAAACGAAGATGCGTGAGCAGGATCACGATCCACACGAAAAACATGCCTGCTACAGCGGTTCCGTAGAGCAGCAGGAAAGCATTTTTCGGAGCCCATATCGCCAGCAAAACCGCCACAATCATCCCCAGAGTTGACATCGCGAGAGCGCGGTGAGGAACGCCGTTCCGGCTCAGACGGCCAAGCCAGGCCGGAGCAAGCTGCCCTCGCGACAAAGAGAACAGCATGCGCGTGGAAAGGTACAGGTTAGTGTTCGCGCTTGAGAGAGCGGCCGAGATCACCACCAGGTTCATGATACTGGCGGCAAACGGAATTCCCACGGTCTCGAATGCCCGCACAAAGGGACTGCCGTTGATGTTCGCGCTGCCGGTCTGGTTCCAGGGCGTCATCGCCAGCATTACACTGATCGCCAGGACATAGAAAATGATCAGGCGGAAAACAATCGTGCGCATGGCTCGCGGGATACTCACCGCCGGATTCTGGGCTTCCCCCGCGGTAACTGCGATGACCTCCACTCCCATATAGCTGGTAATTGCAAGGGTGAGCGCCAGCCAGACTCCTCGCCACCCGTGCGGCAGAAAGCCGCCATGCTGGGTAAGGTTGCCCAGACCAACCGCCGGCCATGGTCCTAAGCCGGTGATGAGCGACAGACCCACCCCAATGAAAGCAATGATGGCAACCACCTTGATCAGCGCAAACCAGTATTCGAACTCGCCAAAATTGCTGACCTGGAGCGCATTGACGGACACCAGTCCGGCCGACACCATAAGCACCCAGGCCCACCCAGGAAGATTTGGGAACCAGAACGCAAAGTAAATTGCGACTGCGGTGACCTCCGCTCCGATGGCGATAATCTGCCCCAGCCCGTAGGTCGCCCTGACCGTGAACCCGGCCCAGCGGCTGAGATAGATTTCCGCGTACACCCCGAAAGAGCCCGCTACCGGATGGGTCACCGCCATTTCCGCCAGCGCGTACGCCATGACCAGTGCGACGGCGGCGCCCAGCAGATACGTGATGATGACGCCGGGTCCGGCCAGTTCAATGGTCACGCTGCTGCCCAAAAAGAGGCCGACGCCGATGGCGCCACCGATGGCAATCATCGTCAGCTGTCTGGCGCTGAGCCGGCGATGCAGACCGTCCGCTTCGCCGAGCCCAGTCACTTTTGGCCCTGCAATCTCCGAATTCACTTTGGCTGTCACCGAATATCTGCGCGACCCCGAGCGAAAAGAAGGCCTAACTGGAACTCATCTTTGCCAGGACATTAACGAAGCGATCAATTTCATCGAGCGTGTTGTAGTGAACCAGGGACGCGCGCACCGCGCCCGTCTCGGGAGGTATACCGAGACGCTCCAGCAACCGCGGCGAATACATGTTGCCGTCTCTGACCCCAATGCCGTTATCGGCACAATGCGTAGCCACTGCGGCCGGTGCAATCCCTCGCAGATTGAAGCACACGGTGGGAACTCGCAGGTGAATGTGAGCGGGTTCCCGGATGCCATACGTCATAGCGCCATCCAATTCCGACAACCGCCGGAGCAGTTCGATGGAAAGCGTGGCCTCGTGCACGCGAATCGCTTCCATCGCGCGTCGCAGCAGCGCCCGCCGCGAGACTGTCGACCCCGCCGGAAAAACTCGTGTTCCAAGCTCTTCCAGATACGCAATGGCCGCATCCATTCCCGATACGTTCTCGTACACAAATGTGCCCACCTCGATCTTTAGCGGGATCTGGTCAGGAATAAAGTCTTCGCGGAACGTCGGCAAAGCTTCGAGGGCGCGCCGCTTGCCATAGAGAAAACCCATGTGGGGAGCGAATATCTTGTATCCCGAGCAGACCAGGTAATCGCAATCCAGGTCCTGCACATCAAGCGGCCCGTGCGGCGCATAGTGGACCGCATCGAGAAAGATTTCAGCCCCGGCCGCGTGTGCGATTCTGGCCGTCTGCTTCACGTCTACAATTGAACCCAGCGCGTTGGACGCGACCGCGCACGCCACCAGGCGAGTGCGGGCATTCAACAATGGTTCCAGGTCCTCATTGTGCAAGGTGCCGTCCGGACGCATCTTCCACCAGCGGATTTCGGCGCCCCGTGACTGCAAGGCCAGCCATGTAGCAATATTCGCTTCGTGATCGAGGTCCGTGACTACGATCTCCCGCCGGTCTCCCAGGTTCTCCGACAGCGCCAGGCTGACCAGCCGGATGAACGACGTTGCATTCATGCCAAAGGCCACCTCGTCTGGCTCGCGCGCATTCAGGAAAATCGCGACGCTTTCGCGCGCCCGCTGCATCGCCGCATCCACCTCCTGGCTTCTGCGATAACGCCCGCCGCGCTGCACATTGCGCGATAGAAGATGGTCGTGAACCGCATCCAGCACCGTCTGGGGGGCCTGAGCGCCCGCTCCGTTGTCAAAGAACACAAAATTGTCGCTGTTATCGAGCGCAGGAAATGACTGGCGGACCCAGGAGATTGGGAAATCAGACATGATGTTTTTTTAGTGCTGTTTCAGTTGCTGGTAGATGGACTCTGCATTATCGGCAAAGGTCGCCTGGAATTGGGGATACTGGCGGAAGTCGCTGTACTTCTCCATGTGGACGCCTCGGCGCACCTCTTCCAGTGTGGCTCCTTTGCGGGAGAGCGCCTGCACCTGCGAAAACAGATCATGGAGATAGTCGCGGAAGCGCTGCAGTTCAACTTTGGTGGCCAGCTCAAAGTGACCGGGCACCACCGCTTCCAGAGGCCTGGCCAGCACAGCGTCCAGAGCTTTGATCCAATTTTCCGTGCTGCCGTCGTCCATCGCGGGGGAGGACCTGTTAAGAAACAAGTCCCCCATCGCGATGGTACGTTGATGGGGGAAATACACCAACGCATCTCCAGAAGTGTGTGCTTTGCCCGGAAAGTAAATCTCGGCCTTGTAAGGATCGAGATGGACTGTAAGTTTCTGCTGAAACGTCACCCCAGCCGGACGGAGCAAGGAGCGTTTTGCGGATGCCGATTGCAGGACCGCCAGCGTGCGTTCCCGCGTCCAATCGGTGCTGATCACAACCGCCGATGGTCCCACCGTAGCGTTCCCACCCTGATGGTCAGGGTGATAATGCGTGTTAACGATGTACTGCACCGGCAGGTCTGAGATCTTACGAATTGCCTGCAGCAGCTTTCCGCCTTCCGTGGCGTCAAGGCCAGTGTCCACCACCAGGATGCCCTTGCTTCCCACCAGGAAAGTGGAATTCGAACTGGAATCGTTGTCCGAAATGTAAGCATAGAGGTCGGGCCCAGTCTGCTTGACCTCCGGCGCGGCCCACAACTGTGTGCTGGCAAGAAAACCGAGCACCAGCAACTGCACAATCCATCGCGGGCTCGTCCGTGTCGGGTTGGCTCGTCCCTCGCCCATACTGATTCTTAGAAACTCACCTTCAGCGCGAGTTGGATCAAACGCGGTCCACCTGACCCCAAACCAACGTTATTCTGCGCGGCGTCGGGCGTCTGGAACAGAGTTCCGAAGTTTGGCGCTGCCAGAATGTTCGCTGGCAGAGCAAAGTTAGGATGATTCAGGATGTTGAAAAACTCGGCGCGGAACTGCACGTTGGCCTGTTCGCCGATGCGGGTGTTCTTCATCAGCGACAAATCGAAGTTATGGAATCCCGGCCCCACCACGATGTTGCGTCCGGCACTACCGAAGGTCAGCGGCAGATTCGGCGTGAACGCAGCCGTGTTGAACCAGCGATTCACATTATGCGGGCCGGTGTTGGGATCACCAATCAGATCGGGACGGTCATTGCCCAGTCCGGTACTGCTGTTGTCCTGCCCGGTTAAAACCGAAAATGGCTGCCCGGTCTGCAGGCTGAGAATACCGCCCAGTTGCCAGCCACTGCCCAACGCCTTAGGCAGTCTGTGCGCGGTCGGAATCTCATACAGGAAGCTCCAGCTCAGCCTGTGCCGTATGTCAAAGTCCGAATTGCCACGCTCCGCTCGCAGGTCGTAGTTATTCTGCGGGAAGATAGTGGTGGCATTGGCGCCCGATCCGAAGAAAACGGAGGCGCCATCAATCGACTTCGACCAGGTATACGACATCAGAAACGACAGTCCATGCGAGAAGCGCTTGTCCAGCTTGGCTTGCAGGCTGTTGTAGTTCGAACTGATCGTGTCCTCCGCCTGGAAGAGCTGGGCATAGCCGAAGAATGGAGTGCGCGCGATGCTCGGAATTGCCGCGATACCGTTCGGTAGGATGAAATTGTCGATCACGAAATCAGGAATTCCCATGATCTGCATCCGGGTGCGCACGTCCGGAGTCAGAGCGTCAATCTGCTCCTGCGTGATGAACGCCTGGTTCATCTGCCGGAAGCGCGGCAGTTTGGTTCCTGAGGTACCCACGTAGCCGAGCTCGAACAGCGTCTTCCCCGGAAGCTGATGCTGCAGCAACAGGTTGTAGTGTTGCGCGTACGGCGTCCGCAGCTTTTGCTGGGTCACGGTCAGCACCGGGAATCCGGAGGGCGCAAACGCGTCCGGCCATCCCGGGAAAGCGTTGAAGAAGTCCGGCAGGAACGGAGGGTTCAGCATGACGTTGCCCGGAATGTTCCCGATAATGGTTTCGTAGAACGTCCCATAGCCCGCCCGCAGGACCGTCTTGCCGTTGCTGAACACGTCCCACGCCAGGCCGACGCGAGGTGCGAAGTTGTTGTGATCCGGATCGTAGATTGCATCTACATCCGCCTGCGTGACCACTCCGGAGGCGCGCAGCGCGTCCAGGTTGTTCTGGATGGTGGGGTCGCTGGGATCGAGAAAGGTAGTGAAATTCTGTGGCCGGAACGTGCTCAGGCGGCCATGGGCCTCGCGCAGCACCGTATTCAGTTCGTAACGCAAGCCATAGTTTAGGGTCAGGTTCTTTCGCAGCTTGAAGCTGTCCTGCGCGAAGAAACCAAGACTGGTGGTGCGGAAGTTGCGATGGGAGTCGCCAACGAACTGCAAGGCTCCGCTGGAAAGACCCTCGGCAAAATCAACCAGCGCGTTGGGAATGCCCTCCGGATTGTTGGTGCCGCTGAAACTTACCTGCCCGCTGAAAGCCAGGTCATAAAGCCGGTTGAGCTGGGTATAGCGAATATCGGCGCCCACCTTGAACACGTGCCGCGCGGTGGTGTGGGAACTGTTGTCCACAAACTGGTAGGTGTTGATGGCGGTGCGACTCGGTTGATCAATCGCGCCACCCAGGTTGCTCACCGACGCGCTGCCGGAAACGAATCCGCCGGAGAAAGAGAGTTGAGGAATATTTCCCAGCCCCAGCGGCGCATCCGCCGGCCACCCCGTGTTGATGCCAAAATCCGCTGCCTTCGGTCCGGACTCCGTCGCTAGCTGAAGGTTGGTTCGAGTGAAGCCCAGCCGAGCCTCATTCAGCGTCTTCGGAGTAAGCACGCGCGTATAGGAGATGGCCACCAGGTGGTTGGCGCCGTTGTCATTCACTCCATAACCGGGCACATTGGTTCCGCTCTGTCCCGGGGTAAAGGGAAAGAAAATGTCGGAGCGGGTTCGACTGTAGCGTGCCGAAACATTGTCCGAACTGCGCACGCGATGGTCGATCTTCACCAGGAACTGGTCGGTAGCGTCGCTCTGCTCGGGAGAGGAAATAAAGTTGCCGCTGGGATCGGTCAGGTTGGGCACCGGAAATAGATTGAACAGCTCGGCACTTACCGGATGTACGGTAACCGTCACCGGGTCTCCATTGGCGTCAATAAAGTTGCCGGCCCGCTGGTCGAGCGTCGGAACATTGGTGATGCGGGTGATGCCCGCCTTCCTCCGGAAGCCCTCATAGTTCAGGAAAAAGAAAGTGCTGTTCTTCACAATCGGGCCGCCCAGCGTGCCTCCGAACTGGTTCAGATGCAAGCCCGACTTGGGGAACTGTTCCTTATTGAAGAAGTTGCGGGCGTCGAACACATCGTTGCGGAAGAATTCATACAGCGACCCGTGCAACCGGTTCGTCCCCGACTTGGTTACCAGGTTGATCACCGACCCCGTGTTGCGCCCATATTCCGCCGCGAAGGTATTGGTCTGGACTTCGAACTCCTGAATCGAATCGACGGAAGGCAACTGCGCGGCCTCACCCGCGAAGTAATTGTTGTTGTCAACGCCATCTACCAGAAAATTGTTCGACGTCGAGCGTTGACCGTTGGAAGAGAAACCCGAGACATTGCCTTCGCCGCCCTGCTGGCCGCCTCCGCCTCCTGACACTGCCACCCCGGGATTCAAGCGCGCCAGTTGCGCGAAGTCGCGTCCGTTCAAGGGCAGGTCTTCGACTTTGCGGTTGTCGATGATCTGGCCCAGCTTGGAGCTTTCCGTCTGGGTCAGATCCGCATTGGCTTCGACAGTTACGGTCTCGGCTCGGGCGCTGACTCTTAGTACCAAGTCCACCGTGCGCGTCTGAGCCACGCCCACTTCGACGTCCTTCGCCACCAGGGTGGCAAACCCCGGGGCCTCCGCCCTGATTTCGTACATACCATTTGGAATGGCAATCACCCGGAAGATTCCGTTGTCCCCGGATGTCACGTCTCTCTGCAGGCCGGTGGCTGAATTGGTCACCGCAATCTTCGCGCCGGCAATGGCGGCTCCCTTTTCATCCTGAACCGTGCCCGCAATTCCGCCTTGGGTGGTCTGCGCCCAGGACGCAGCGATTAGGATGTTGAGCAGAAGAAGACTTACGAAAGCTGTGTACCTTGATAGCCGCATGGCTAACCCCCTCACAATCCGCTTTGCGTACTTTGCCCAGCGAACACGACGTAGCGCCGGCGCTACAAAAACATCATGGCCTCGCTGATGATGTCGTCGACGGCGATGAGATTTCGTCTTTGTAAACAACCCCGTCTTTCATCA
>JBGQIG010000129.1:0-7798 GCA_041498365.1 Terriglobia bacterium
CAGAGTTGAATGAACTTGGCCTCGCCGACGGGCTCGGTATTCTCGTGTCCGGGATGGTGGAAGCGGTGAACGCCGATCTCCACCGCGCCATAGTTGGCTATGGGGTATACCTCAAGTGTCCCGGGAACGAGTTCTCTGGTGACTTTGCCGCAGATATTGCTCTTGATACCCTCGACGAGAGCTGGCCGTCCGCGGCTCAAGCCGCTCTTGTCGTGATAGAACTCCAAATCGTCGGCCAACAGCGATCCGAATTTCTCCAGATCGCAGTGGTTGGAGGCGTCGAAAAGTTGGGTATCCAACGACTGGATGGTTTGAAAGAGTGGCTCGGGCGCCGGGGTCTGAGCGTGGATATAAGCAAGCGGTGCAGCCAGCAGCGATACGAGCAGGACGGCTGGCAGCAGCGCAATGGGCATTTGCATGAAGGGGTCCCTTTTCTGCGAGGCACTACGCACCCGGTTCTACGCATGAACCGGTTAGATTGTTCCGCAGGTGGTGAGGCTGTCTGGGGACTCAGGCCCGGAATGCTGCCGGACAGCTTCGCTTGGGATTTCGGTGGATGAAGATGCGACCTCCGGCACTTATGTCGTCGTGATTACCCACCCTTGCCAAATGAGGCAAGGGTGGGCTGAAATAATCGCTGCCCGCTCGGCTGCGCTGCACATACATCTTGGGTCCTACCATTCGCCGTAGAGGCTGTCCGAGACAATCTTTCTCAGTTTGTCGAGTCCCTTGAGCCAGGTCTGGTAATCGCTGCTGGCACTTGCCTTGGCGTCGGCTTCGGCAAAAGCGGCCATGCTGGGATACTCGATGCTGACTACCACTGCCCCGGCTTCCGGGCCGGCAAATCTTGCCTGCCATACGCGTATCTGGGCTTGAATCCCGATGCTCTTCATGAGCTGCTTGCCCTTTTCTATCTCCTGGGCATAGGCAGCAGGGTTGTCCGCCTTTACTACCACGACACGCAGGACCGTTGCTTTTTGCGCCAAAGCGGCGCTGGACATTGCGCAGACGACAAGAAGAAACACCACAGCCATTGCTGTACTTTTTCTCATCTATAGTTCCTCGCTTTTCTGTTTTCGGAGTCGCGTTGACTACACCTGGCTCGAGCCCGGCACATGGTATGTCCTGAGTTCAGGCAAGTCAACGATGGCGGTGGAGAACCGGGGACAGAGCAGGCTTGATGCGGGCACGATCCCGATAGACGATGAGATCATCAAAATGAAGGAAGCACGCGACGAGGTCGGGCAGGTTGCGCGCCCGCCTATTGCAGATGAAGGCTGAAGATACTGAAGATTCTGAGGACGTAGATCGCACTACCCAAAGAAAGCATGGCCAGAGTGAGAGCCGCTAAGGGTGTGCTGAAGAGCCGCCTTCGGGGAGGTTGGTGCTCGACGGCAGCCCGGTATTTGTCGATCCACTCTTGCTCGTTACGGGCTTGACCAAACGATGACTGAATCGACTCTCGCAGCCGGCGCTGGTCGTCGAGCTCGAGCGCAACGAAGCGGAAGGGCTGTTGACTCCAGGAAACCGGCTTCAGCATTTCTGCGGTGCCCAGCACGGGTCCCGTCGGGGTGAGGAACAACAGCTTCACCCGCGAATCCCGCACCACCGGTGTTGGCAAGGAAAGCATGCCCCCGGTGAGGGAGATGATTTCTAACTGTGCCTGGGTTCGGCGGCCGTCTTCAAAGCGAAGAACGGCAGGAGTGTGATCGGCGAGGTTGAGTCGTGGGGCTCGGCAATCAGGTTGAGGATGGGGGAGGGCGTTCACAATCCGAGTATCCTCTTTGTTCGTCCCAAAGTAGAAGATTACGGAAGGACCTGCCGGGGTACTGTTACCTTTGCGATGACGGTGGAGCCGCTGGGATGAAGGTGGAGCAGCGCTTCAGCGTTGCATTAGGGGTCTGGTTCCGTGGCGGCTTCAGCCGCTGGGGTACTTCCACAGCACCCTCAGTGAGTGTCATCGCCTCGCCAATGCCTCACCAGCTCTTCTCGCAATCAACACAAATCCATACGCCCGCGCATTTTTCTCTACCTGAGCCAAAAGCGCGCGCCGGTCACCCTTGTTTCCATACCTCATTGTTATCTCGCCCAAGGCCAGGCGGGCCTCGTAGACATAACTCAAAAGTCCGATTTTTTCCGTCTCCCGAATCACACTATCCAACGCCGCAGTGGCGGCCTGAAGGTCCGCGGCATTTCCCGACGCGGCTTGCACCTGGGCCGTGGCAATCTCGAACTGCAGCCGTACTGGACGCTGCTGGGTCTTCGCCGCCAGGGGCTTGCCTGTCGCAATCTCCTTCCGCGCCTGGTTCAGTTTCCCCTGCGCCAGCAGGGCCTGGGCAAGGATGGCATGCGCCGAAATCTGCAGTCCCGGCATCTTTGCGGCCCGGAATTCTTCTAGAGCCTTGCGCGCCGACGTTTCGCCTTCGGCTGGATGTCCTTGCTCAATCGAGAGACTGGCCAGCAAGAGGGCGGCTTCAGCGACGCCACTCTTCTCCCCGATTTCGTTTCTCAGGCTGATCGTTTCCTGATATTTCTGCCGTGCGTCCGCCAGGTCATCCTGCTGCATCAGCACCGATCCCAGGTTGGCCAGCGCGACCCCGGATTCGTGTTTATCACCGGCTTCGCGGCTGAGGGCCAGCGCCTCCTCATAGTTCTTCTTCGCATTGACGAAATCGCCAGATGCGCCAAAAACGTCTCCCAGTCCGACCAGCGGGTAGGCAGACTTGCTCATCTCTCCATTTTTGCGAAAAGTTTCCCAGGCCTCCTGATAAGCGCTCCTGGCACCCGCAAGATCACCCAGGGACATTCCCATATCACCCAGGTTGGTGAGAGCAGTGGCCGCGCCGCTGGGGGAACCAATTTCGCGCCAGATATCGAGGGCGGCCTGAAAGTTTTTCTGTGCTCCGGCCAGATCGCCCGTCGCTACCATTTGGGCAGCAATGTTATTCAGCGTGTCTCCGATCCCGGTCTGGTCGCCGATCTCGCGGTACAGCGTCAATGCCTCCTCGGACAACTTCCGCGCGGTCGCAAGGTCGCCCTGATCGCCGATCACATTGGCCGCGTTGTCGGTGGCTCCTGCCAGTCCTCCTTTATTTCCAATCGAGCGATAGTAATCGGCCGCTTGCTGGTACATCTTCCTCGCGCCCGCCAGGTCGCCCAGGTCGTACAGCGCATTCCCGATGCTGTTGAGTGTGGCGGCTTCACCACCCCGATCGCCGATTGCGGCCGAGATGCCGCGAGCTTCCTGGCAGACCGCAATCCCGCCTTTTGGATCGCCCAGGTTGCGCAGCGCGCCGCAGCGGAATTGAAGCGCTTTTGAGACTACGTACCGGGCCCCCTGCTGCTTCGCCTTTTCCGCCAGCTGCTCGGCCAGGCTGGCCGCACGCTTGAAGTCCGACTGCGTGGCCGCAGCGATGACTTCATCCAGATCAATGCGCAGGTCTTCTCCCTGCGGAGGTGGGAGCTTCCTTAACGCGGCCAGTGTCGCGAGCGCGTCCGTAATCTTGCTTGGAGCTATCTGCGCGCTGGCCAGCCGCAATCCGTAATCCAGGTTGTCCGGGGAAGCCTGGAACAGAGAGCGATAGGTCTCGATCGCTTTATCCCATTGATGAGAAGCTTCGTAGTACTGGCCTTCGACTCTCAGCCGCTCCTCGCGCCGCAGCCCGTTCGAGAGTTCGACCGCCTTCTTAGCTGCCACGGCTGCCTTTTGATCGTAGCCGAGGGCGTTCCAGGCCGCAGCCAGGCTGGCGTAGGACATCGCATGTCGCGGGTCGGCGGCGACCGCTTTTTCCAGCTGATCGCGCGCCGCCTGAGGCTCGAAATTGCGAAGTTTCTGTAAGCCCTCGGAGTAGAGTCGCGCCGCTTCCACGTTGGCAGGCAGTTCAGCTTTGACTGCCACTTCCTCCACATCGGCCGTGGGCGCTACTCCCAGCTTTCCCCGTAATTCCGCGCCGGCTTGCGTGATCAGATCATCCAGGCGAGCCTCAGTGCCGCGCTTGGTCACGGTGGAAACTATTTGTCCCGTAGCTGCATCCTGAACCCGCAAGTCGACGCGAATCCCGGAACTATCGCCCAGGTCCAGGTAGGAACCCAGAATTACGAAATCACTGCCCAGGTTCTTTCGCACCTGGGCGAGCGTGTCGGAGGCGAGACTGTCAGTTTCCGGCAGCGACAGATCGTTCTTTACTCGGGCAACATTTTCTCCCGAGATGGTAAGCAGCCTCTCGCCAGCGGCCAGCTCGGTAGTAAGCATTTCCGAGAGGGCGGTCGAGAGCCAGGCGGTATCGGGACGTCCGGACAGGTTCTTGAACCCGAGAATGGCAACGCTGTGTCGTGAACCGCGTGAACTGGTGGTGCGGGCCGAGCCAACCCCGGCTTCGGGCTGGCGCCTGAGAAGAAAGTAGGTGGCGGCGATGGCAAGAAAGAAGATAAGCAGCAGAGCCGTACCCCACAGGAGCAAACGTCCAGGCAAGCTCCACGCAGGCCCCCTGGCCTGAGGCGAAATCCCGGCGGTAATCCGCTCCAGATCCTCTTCGAGTTCGCGTACCGACTGATAACGATCCGCGCGGTTTTTCCTCAGCGCCTTCCAGATGACATTTTCCAGGCTCGCCGATACTTGAGGATTGATCTTGCTGGGCAGGTCTGGTTCCTGATTCAGGATGGCGTTGATGAGCATGGGGCCATGCGTTTCGGGAAAGGGCCGCTTGCCGGTGGCGAGTTCGTAGAGCACCGCTCCTGCCGCCCAAATGTCGGTACGCCGGTCGGAGGGCTCGCCCCGCAATTGCTCGGGGGCCATGTAGGGCAGGGTGCCGGTGATCTGCTGCGAAAGGGTCAGGCTCGCGGTTACCGCGAGATCGCCCTCAGGATGCACGAACTGGGCTAACCCGAAATCGAGAATCTTGAGACGTCCGTCGGTGGTCAGACGCAGGTTGGCCGGCTTCAGATCGCGATGGATGATGCCCTGCGCATGGGCGGCGCCCAGGCCCCGGGCCAGTTGCAGGCCCAGGCGGACCACTTCTTTCGAGGACAAGGCGCCTGCCGCGAGCTTCTTGTCCAGCGACTCTCCCGCGATATATTCCGTGACCAGAAAGTCAGTTTGGTCGGCGCTATCGAAATCGTGGATGGTTGCAATGTTGGGATGATTAAGCTTGGCCAGCGAGAGGGCTTCCTTGCGAAATCGCTTGCGGGAAGCTTCGTCTGCCAGGGTACCGGGCGGCAGGACCTTGATGGCAACGTCGCGTTCCAGTTGCTCATCATGCGCCAGAAAGACAACGCCCATCCCGCCCGCGCCGATCTGCTCCAGGACGCGGTAATGGCTGAGGTTTTTCCCTAGCATGTCCCCGGACACAACGAGATGGTAAGGCGAACCGGAGGGTGGGTCAAATGAGCGAAGCACCACGAAACACGTAGGGGCAGATGTCCTCATCTGCCCAGTCGAGCGAAAGCTCGACACGTTTTTGCGCTCAGCGAAGATAGCGGAGCGTCGCTCCGCCGGGCAGATGAGGACATCTGCCCCTACGTGTTTTGTGGCTCCGGCAAGCCTTCGAGGAGCACTTCCACGATGTCGATCTATCGAAAAAACTGATAAGGCAAAACAGCAATTTGCATTGACACGAACATAGGATGCCGATAACCTATCAGGATACCCGTTAAGTCAGATTTCACCCAGAATGAATGGTAAAGTAATCGTCGCGAACCGTGGTGCGCAGGAGGTGCGAGTGCTTCTGCTCGCCCTTAGCGTGGCCATTCCTGGCCTGGTGCTTGCACCCCAAGAAAGCGGCGGATGATCTAGCGATCAAAGAATTCTGGCAAAGGGCCATCATCCACCGCATCGGATGATGGCCTTTTTACTTTCTGTACACTTGCACGCACGGGCCTTCGACTCAGGCCGGGGAGGATGACTTGTCTGGACCAGACCACGTAACACGCGAGCACGTAACCATATTCGATACCACTCTGCGCGACGGAGAACAGTCACCGGGCTGCAGCATGAACGTCGAGGAGAAGGTGCGCATGGCGCGCCAGCTTGACCGCCTGGGCGTGGATATCATCGAAGGCGGCTTTCCCATCGCCTCTGAAGGAGATTTTGAAGCGGTCAGGGCCCTGGCACGTGAGCTTCGCCGGCCTATCGTCGCCGCCCTGGCGCGAAGTTGTCCGGGCGACATCGAACGAGCCTGGCACGCTCTTGAAGCCGCGGCTCGCCCACGCATTCATACTTTTCTTGCCACGTCCGATATCCACCTGCAACACAAGCTCAAGATTACCCGCCGGCAGTGCCTGGAGCAGGCACGCGACGGCGTGAAGCTGGCCCGGTCTTTCTGCAAAGACGTCCAGTTCTCCGCCGAAGACGCCAGCCGGACTGACATCAACTTCCTGTGCGAAGTACTGGAGGCAGTGATCGAGGCGGGTGCCACCACCCTCAACATTCCCGATACGGTCGGCTACAGCGTCCCTCACGAATTTGCAGAATTAATTCAGACCTTACGACGTCGCGTCCGAGGCATCGGCGGCGTGACCATTTCGGTTCACTGCCACGATGATCTGGGATTATCTGTGGCAAACTCACTGGCAGCCGTAGGCGCGGGTGCGCGCCAAGTGGAGTGCACCATCAACGGCATCGGTGAGCGGGCCGGGAACGCCTCACTGGAAGAGTTTGTCATGGTGATGCGCGTTCGCCCGGAGCACTATCCCTATGAGACCGCTGTGGTCGCAGAACAGCTTTTTCCGGTCAGCCAGCTATTGTCTGAAATCACCGGAGTGTATGTGCAGCCCCACAAAGCCATCGTGGGCCGGAACGCGTTTGCGCACGAGGCCGGGATTCACCAGGACGGAATGATCAAGGATCCGTCCACTTATGAGATCATAGCGCCTCAGTCTGTGGGCGTGCCGTGCAATGCGCTTGTCCTAGGCAAGCACTCGGGCCGGAACGCTCTGCGGGTACGCTACGAAAAGCTAGGCTTTACCTTCGACCGGGTTCAGCTGGACGATGTCTACCGCCGTTTTGTGGCGTTGGCCGACAAGATCAAGACTATCGAAGATGGGCACCTCCTGGAACTGGTCCGCGATGTGCCGACCCGGACCTCGACCATTCCGGACAGCGCCGCCAAGACAGCGTCTACCTGGATGGCTCCCCTGAGCCACGGGGATGTTCAATCGATGCCTCGCGATCCGGTAAGCGAGAAAGAAAGGGCCCACGCTGCCCATGCCGGTGCCGCTCACACCAACGAACGCGAAGGCGAACAGGAAGATTATTTGTGGGGAGTGTGATTGGGTCGTGGGGACGGACGCACCGGACTCCAAAGTTCGGTAAAGTATTTGGGTTGAACCTCCGAGCAGGATAGGAACTGAGGGATTGTGTCCATGACAAAAACGGGAGCGCAAATTCTGTGGGAATGCCTGGAGCGCGAGGGCGTAAAACACGTCTTCGGCTACCCGGGAGGCGCAATTCTGCCGGCGTATGACGCTTTGACGCGCAGCAGTATTCACCACATCCTGGTGCGCCACGAGCAAGGCGCCACGCATATGGCGGATGGTTACGCCCGCGCCAGTGGCCAGGTTGGAGTTGCGGTCGCGACCTCGGGACCGGGTGCTACGAATATGGTCACCGGCATTGCCACGGCCATGCTGGATTCCTCTCCCATCGTCTGCATCACCGGGCAGGTGGGCAGCAAGCTGATCGGCTCCGACGCTTTTCAGGAAACCGACATTACCGGCATCACCCTGCCCATCACCAAGCACAATTACCTCGTCACCCACGCCGATCAACTGGCGCGGGTGCTGCGGGAAGCGTTTTATGTGG
>JBGQIG010000130.1:0-7711 GCA_041498365.1 Terriglobia bacterium
CGGCGTGAGCGCTTTGGTGAAGGCAGGTTTCGAGACCCTGGTCGAAGCCGGTTACCAGCCTGAGATCGCGTACTTCGAGTGCCTGCATGAGCTCAAGCTGATCGTGGACCTGATCTATCGAGGCGGCCTCAATTACATGCGCTACTCGGTCAGCGATACTGCCGAGTACGGCGACTACACCGGAGGACCGCGCATCATCACCGAGCAGACCCGGGAAACCATGCGCCAGATGCTGCGCGAGATTCAGGACGGAAGCTTCGCCCGCAGGTGGATCGCGGAGAACGAGACTGGCCGCGAATGGTTCGACGCCACCCGCGAGAAAGAACAACAGCAGAAGATCGAGAAGGTCGGCGAGGAGTTGCGCGCCATGATGACCTTCCTCGATCCCGTCACCGTAAAACAAACCAGCAAGCGGACGAAGGTACCGGCGTAGCTTTGGTATGCACTGATTTCCCGTAGCGCCGCCGTCCCGGCGGCTGTGGTGGTGGGCGTCCCGCTCGCCACGTCGAGGGCGGAATCCGGTCTTGGTCTGCGGCACACTGTTGTCGTTGCGTCGATGGAAGTTTTAATTCCTGGTGGAAATAAAAACCAGTAGTCAGTTTCTGGTTGTCAGTTCTCAGTTAACATCCCTTGACAATCTGCCCCTGCCCCGTCAGAATCTAAGGCGAACAAATAGCGAAATTATCTTCCCTCCAGCCAGGGACGATGTTCATCGAACTCCATTCCCGCTCCGCTTTCAGCTTTCTCGAAGGCGCCACCCTGCCCGAGGACCTGATCGCCACCTGCGCCCACCTGAACCTGCCGGCCATGGCGCTGCTCGACCGCGACGGCGTCTATGGCGCGCCCCGTTTTTACATGGCAGCAAAGAAAGCAGGGATCAAGGCGCATCTGGGGGCGGAAGTCACGTCTGAGTTTTCACCACAGAGTCACGGAGTCACAGAGAAGAAAATTAAGCCTTCTGTTTCGAATTCCTCTGTGCCTCTGTGTCTCCGTGGTGAATTCAGACTTCCGCTTCTGGTCAGTTCCCGCGCCGGCTACCAGAACCTCTGCCGCCTGATCACCAAAATGAAGCTGCGCGGGAAGAAAGGTGAAGGTGCAGTCTGCAAAGAAGAATTGCAGGAACACGCTGCCGGGCTCATCTGCCTTACCGGCGGAGATGACGGTCCCTTCGCCACCGCAATGGCCCAGGGTGGTACGGAAGAAGCGCGGCGCTCGGTCGAATGCCTAACCAATATCTTTGGCCACGGCAACGTTTATGTGGAACTGCAGCGACATTTTCATCGTGAGCAGGAAGCCCGCAACCGCGCCGCCATCGAAATTGCCCGCTCGCTTCATCTGCCGCTGCTGGCGACCAATGGTGTCTGCTATGCGACTCCGAAGGAGCGTGAACTTTGCGACGTCTTCACCGCTATTCGCAACCACTGCACGCTAGCCACCGCCGGACGTCTGCTGGCGCGCAACTCCGATCGTCATCTGAAATCACCGCAGCAGATGCAGCAGCTTTTCGCCGACCTGCCCGAAGCCCTGGCGAATACGGTGGAACTGTCGTCACGGCTCGAATTCACGCTTGAAGATTTGGGATACGAATTTCCCAGATATCCCGTGCCGGAAGGTGAGACCATGATGTCCTTCCTGCGAGAGCGCACCCGGGAAGGATTTCAGCAGCGCTATGGCCGGTCAGACACTGGCCTCAAGAGCCGCGCCCAGCACCAGATTGAGCGTGAGCTAATGCTGATCGAAAAGCTCAAGCTGGCCGGCTACTTTCTGATTGTCTGGGACCTGGTCCGCTTCTGCCGCGAGCAGAAGATTCTGGTGCAGGGTCGGGGCTCCGCCGCCAATAGCGCCGTCTGCTATTCACTTGGCATTACCGCAGTCGATCCCGTCGGCATGGAACTGCTTTTCGAGCGCTTTCTGTCTGAGGAACGCGGCGAGTGGCCCGACATTGATCTCGATCTGCCCAGTGGCGACCAGCGCGAGCGCGTCATTCAATATTTGTACAAACGTTACGGTGAGCGCGGCGCGGCCATGACTGCCAACGTCATCACCTACCGTAACCGCATGGCGGGGCGGGAAATGGGCAAGGTCCTGGGTTTCGATCCGGAGACTCTGGACAAAGTTTCCACCGCTGTCTCCACCTGGGAATATCGCGACTCCCATGACACGCTCGATCACCGCTTCCACGATGCAGGATTGGACCTGAACCATCCTGGCCTGTGCAAATATTTTGAGCTGTGCCAAGCGGTGCAGGACTTGCCTCGCCATCTGGGCCAACATTCCGGCGGGATGGTCATCTACCAGGGACAACTCGATTCCGTGGTGCCACTCGAACCCGCATCCATGCCGGGACGAGTGGTGGTGCAGTGGGACAAGGAAGACTGCGCCGATCTCGGCATCATTAAAGTGGACCTGCTCGGCCTGGGCATGATGGCTGCGCTGGAAGATTGTCTCGGATTGATTTGTGATCACTACGGCAAAGAAGTGGATCTTGCCCACCTGCCGGCTGACGATCCCACGGTTTACTCCACACTGCAAAAGGCCGACACCATCGGCATGTTTCAGGTGGAAAGCCGCGCCCAGATGTCATGCCTGCCGCGCCTGCGACCGAAGCGTTTCTATGACATCGTGGTGCAGGTCGCCATTATTCGTCCCGGCCCGATTGTCGGGCAGATGGTGAATCCGTTCCTGCAGCGCCGCCAGGGCCGCGAACAAGTTACTTATCCCCATCCTTCGCTCGAGCCGGTGTTGGCGCGCACTTTGGGCGTTCCGCTTTTTCAGGAACAGTTGCTGCGCATGGCCATGGTAGTGGCCGGATTCAGCGGCGGCGAGGCGGAAGATTTGCGCCGGGCCATGGGGTTTAAACGGTCGGAAAAGCGCATGAAGGAAATCGAGGCCAGGCTTCGCGCTGGCATGGATCGCAACGGCATTTCACGCGAAGCCCAGGAGCAGATCGTGCTTTCGATTACTTCTTTTGCGCTTTACGGATTCCCCGAGTCTCACGCCGCCAGCTTCGCGTTGATCGCCTACGCCAGCGCCTATCTGAAGTGTCACTATCTGGCCGCTTTCACCGCCGCCCTGCTCAATAACCAGCCCATGGGCTTTTACCGCCCGGCTACGATCGTGAAAGACGCGCAGCGGCACGGGCTGAAGGTATTTCCCATTGATGTGATGAAGTCGGAGTGGAATTGCACAGTCGTCGGTCGTCAGTCGTCAGTCGACAGGACAGTCGGTGGTCGTTCGTCGTTGGTCGTTGGCCAGGAAGATGCCTGCGATCCAAGCAATACCCCAGCCGCGGAGCGGCGAAAGAATACAGCCCACGGCGTAAGCCGTGGGACAGGCGCAGAAAAGAGCAAAGCCCCGCAGGGGCGAAAGAACCTGCCCCCACCAAGATTGACGAGCGGTGGGCGGGACGCCCATGGGACAGCCGGCAGGCCTGCCCTGAGCGTAGCCGAAAGGACGCCGGCGCTACGATTGGGTCTCCGGTATGTTCGCGGGTTGCGCGAACAAACTGCCCAGGCGCTGGTCGGTCAGCGCAACCTCGCCCCGTTCGCCTCTATTCACGATCTCATCCAGCGCGTTCCTGAATTGCGCAAAGATGAGCTAAATACGCTGGCGGAAATCGGTGCGCTGAATTCCGTCGGAACTTCACCACGGAGACACGGAGACGCGGAGAACGACGAAAACGATTCCTCCGTGTCTCCGTGCCTCCGTGGTGCAACGTTCCATCGCCGCGACGCCCTCTGGCAAATCGAGCGCTCCGTCCGTCATTCCGGACCGCTGCTGGACGAACTTCCGGAGCCTGATTCCAGCTCCCCGCTTCGTCCCATGAACCCGGAGGAACGCCTGGTAGCCGACTTCCGTGGCACTGGCCTGACCGTGGGCCCGCATCCCATGGCCTATCATCGCGCGCGCATGGACGCGATTGGAGTCCGCAGGGCCAGCGATCTCGCCAGCATTCCCCATGGCAAACGTCTCCGAATTGGAGGATGCGTTATCGCCCGCCAGCGCCCGGGCACTGCCAAGGGTTTCGTCTTCCTGAGTCTCGAGGACGAAACCGGAGTAGCTAACGCCATCATCATGCCGGACCTGTTTCAGAAGAACCGTCTACTGGTGACTTCCGAGCAGTTCCTGATGGTGGAAGGGATCCTGCAAAACCAGGACAATGTTATTTCGGTAAAGGCCCAGCGAGTAATGCCCCTGTCGATTACCCAGGCCGAGACCAGCTCTCACGATTTTTACTAGTCCGATGTAAGCGATTACCAAATTTGTTTCCTGCCATCGAATATTTTTTATTTCTCCTCTCCCCATCCACAGCCATCCGGTTTATGATTGAGTTGTTCATCCGCCACAATCTACGTAGGGCCTCCGGCCTCGGTCGTGCCCAACGTGTATGTGGGCGTCATCAATTCGTTCATTACTAACCTTGGATCTGTAAGGAGTATTCGTTTATGGCTCGCGTAAAGGCCCCCGGTAATGGCAACACCCGCCGGAAACAGATAGCAACCATGCCCGCGGTGAACCCCCCTGAACCCAAGAACTCGTCCACCACAGACCTGGAAGCCGAAATTCGATTGCGTGCGTACCAGTTGTACGAACAGCGCGGATACACCCCAGGTCATGAGGCCGAGGATTGGCTGGTAGCGGAACGGGAAGTTCTGGCTCGTTTCGACCAGCAGCAGACTGCTTAGGTTTCAGGCTCGGCAGCGCGGATTGCGCCGCCTTGCGCCGCTTGCGGGGGCAAGGCTGAGGAGTTTTATTGCGCTTTGCCTTCGCTCTCTCGCCGAAGGCGGAGCAACCAGCGGAGTAACCTGAATGCATTACTCCCTTTGTCTGGATTGTACTTCCGCGTGATTCGCTGGTTGCCTCAGCCCGCGCTTTCTGAAAAAATACCGTCGGGCTTACCATGTCGCAAATTGGCAGTTTTACGCTCCTGCTCGCGCTGGCGCTGAGTGCCTACTCGTTTCTTGCTGGAGTGTTGGCTTTAGCTCGTCCGGGCCCGGGTTCGGAACGGCTGGGCGAAACCGCGCGGCGCGCGGGGATCGCGACCTTCGCCGTGGTATTTCTCGCAGCACTCATTCTGGTCATCTCCGCCTTCCAGGATGATTTTTCCATCGCCTATATTTTTCATCACAGCAATCGCGACCTCCCCGCGCCCTACAAGTTCGCAACGCTGTGGTCGGGCCAGGAAGGTTCATTGCTGTTCTGGGCCCTGCTGCTGTCCGCCTATGGCTTGGTTCTGCGGCTGCGCCATAAGACCGACAGCCGTCTTTTCGCTCATGCTTCCATCATCATCGCCGCGGTACAAGTCTTCTTCCTGCTGTTGGTGAATTTCGCCGCTCATCCTTTCGCCGTCATGCAGGGCGCTCTGCCGGCGGACGGCAACGGGCTGAACCCGCTGCTGCAATATCCCGAGATGGTGATCCATCCGCCGATGCTCTATCTGGGATACGTAGGCTTCACCATCCCCTTCGCCTTCGCGCTGGGTGCGCTAATCATGCGCTATCCCGGCGAAAAGTGGATCCACATCACCCGCCGCTGGACCATGGTGACCTGGGGCTTCCTGACCTGCGGCGTCTTCCTCGGCGCCCACTGGGCCTACTCGGTCCTGGGCTGGGGAGGCTATTGGGGATGGGACCCGGTGGAGAATGCCTCTTTGCTGCCCTGGCTCACGGGTACCGCCTTCCTGCATTCGGTCATGATGCAGGAAAAGCGCGGCATGCTGAAGACCTGGAACGTATGGCTTATCTTTTCCACCTTCATGCTTTCCATCTTCGGCACCTTCCTCACTCGCAGCGGCGTGGTTAGTTCGGTGCATGCCTTCGCCCAATCATCCATCGGGACCTGGTTCATTTCTTTTTTGGCGATTATCCTGGCCGTCTGCGTCTTCTTCTATGTCAAGAACCGCTCACACCTGCGCAGCGAGCACAAGCTGGAATCACTGGTTTCGAGGGAATCCAGTTTCCTGTTTAACAATCTGCTGTTTCTGGTTGCCTGCTTCACGGTGCTGTGGGGGACCCTGTTCCCGGTACTGTCGGAATGGGTGCAGGGCCACAAGATCACGGTGGGCCCGCCATTTTTCAACCGCGTGATGATTCCGGTGGCTCTCCTGCTGCTGCTGCTGACCGCAGTGGGACCGCTCCTGGCGTGGCGCAGGACCTCCTTCGAAAGCCTCAAGCGCAATTTCGCCTGGCCGGTAACAGGCGCGGTCGCGACGGGAGTCGTGCTGATCGCCTTTGGCATGCGCCCCTGGAGAGACGTCTCTTATTTCTACTCGCTCATGACCATCATGCTGGCGGTCCTGGTGGCGCTGACAGTTGCGTCTGAGTTCATCCGCGGCGGCCGGGTGATCGCGCGCCACACCGGACAGAATATGTTCGCCTCCATGGTGCACCTGGCGCATCGCAACACCCGCCGTTACGGCGGCTACATCGTTCACCTCGGCGTCGTCGTGATCATGATCGGCTTCGCCGGGGCCGCCTTCAATCAGGACAAAGAGCAGGAGATGGGCTTTGGCGACAAGCTGAACATTGGGGCCTATACCCTGGTATGCCAGTCCTACACCCAGGAAGACAAGCCCAACTACAGCAGCGAGTGGGCAATCATTAATGTATTCAAGGGCGGCAGGCAGATTGATACGCTGTATCCCGAGCAACGCTTCTACAAAGCCAGCCAGCAGACGTCTACCATGGTGGCCAACCGCTCCACCATGAAAGAAGATCTCTACCTGGTGTATGAAGGCCGGAATCTCGACACCGGTCGTCCCATCATCAAAGTGCACCTCAATCCGCTGGTCATGTGGATCTGGGCCGGGGTGTGGATCATGATTGCCGGCACGGTCATTGCCCTGATCCCGAATGCTGCAGCGGTGCGAGTAACGGCCCCGGCACGAATCCAGGCAGAACCCGTGGTCACAGGGGACTGATGAAAGCTCACAACGGTAATGTTTCGGGAGCATCGCCAAGTCAGGAGCGCAGGGCTCGGGAGGGCACGGCTTTCAGCCGTGCCGTAACCGCTGTGTTCGTCAGAACGGCACGGCTGAAAGCCGTGCCCTCCCGGCTCGGAAATCTCATAGGGTGCTGCCGGCGTCCAATCCAAATCGCCGTGCTGCTTCTTGCTGTGTTCGCATTTCTCGGCGCCGGCGACGAAGCCGCGCGCTTCAGCTCTCTGGGCCACAAGCTCATGTGCGTCTGCAGTTGCAGCCAGGTGCTGCTGGAGTGCAATCACGTAGGCTGCCGGTACTCTGACCGCATGCGCGAAGAACTTGCTGCCGCTCTCGATCGTCCCGACAGTGACGACCTGGTGCTGCAATCCTTCGTCCAGAAGTATGGTCCCACCGTGCTGCTTGCGCCCACCACTACCGGCTTCAACCGCCTTGCCTGGGTGATGCCATATCTTGCGCTGGTGCTCGGTATCACCACCGTCATATTCATCGTTCGCACCTGGAGAATGCGCCCGCTGGCAGTGCCTGCCGGCGGAGTAGCTCCGCTCAGCGGCCCCGAGTTCGAGCGCTTCCGCGACCAGGCCCGGAGGGACACAGAGCTATGAGCCTGCTGATCTGCCTCCTGATTACTCTGTGCGTCTTGTTCTACGTCTTCTATCTTCCGGGAAAGCTTCAGCTCGGTCCCCCGAAGACCCGGGTCGCCTACTTGCGGGAGCGCAAAGAAGCGGTCTACGAGAACCTGCGTGATCTCAGCTTTGAATTCAAGGCGGGGAA
>JBGQIG010000131.1:0-7683 GCA_041498365.1 Terriglobia bacterium
CCCGACGCTCAATTTGACCTGCATTTGAACAACGGGCGGTTGCTCGAGCATTTCCATGAAGGCAACCTGACCTATCGCACGGAAGGAATTCGCGAGGGGACACCCGACACCTTTGTCGAAGTCTCGCCCGAACTGGCCGAAGAACGCGGCATTCAAAGCGGGACTTGGGTGCAACTGGTCTCACGCTATGGTCAACTTCGAGTTCGTGCCTTGGTGACCGACAGGGTGCGGGGACGAGAACTGTATATGCCGATGAACTCGGTTGAGAGTCCGGTCAACCGGCTAACCAGCAGCCATACCGATCCTGTGACCAACACGCCCGCCTTCAAAGAGGCGAGCGTTCAACTGAAAGTGTTGCCCGAAGTCGGCGAGAGTCCACTGCCTCGCACCAACTCTCGCTTCGGTCATCCGACGCCCCAGCAGGGAGTCGAGGTCGAACGTAAGTGGGCCCGGCCGGATTATCGGCCGCCTGGAAACGGGTTGGTACAACTGCAAACCAAATAGCGACAGGAGAAAACAAATTGGCCCAACCAATTCCTCTGGAAGTGCCGCCACGCAACCCGCGAGAGGAGTTGCGCTCTCGACTGGAGCGCGCTCCGGAAGAACACGCGGAAGCCGTATTGGCCGCCTACGAAGTGCTCCAGGAGCTGCACAACCGCGGTGTGCTGGACATCATGCGTGGCACCCTCGCCGCGCGCGACGAAATTCTGGAAAAGGTGGTCGAGAACGCGAAAACCCCGGAAGCCATTCGGGCGATCCGCAATCTGCTCTTTTGGCAGCACATTCTCGGCAGCATCGAACCGGAATCGTTCAAAGCTATTTTTCAGGCCATTCCCGAGGGAATGGCGCAAGCCACCGCACCACGGGATAGGCCTGTTGGCTTCTGGAATCTTTTTCGACGCATGCGTAGCAAGGACAGTCTCCGCGGCTTAGCGGCGGCGATTGATTTTCTGGAAAGCTTTGGCCGGCACCTCCATTCGCTCGAGGATCCTACGCGAGAGCGGTAACAGCGTCGACGGTACGCAGAGTGTTCTTGAGCGAGACGGCAGTCTTGATCTTTTTTTCTGACAGCTTCACGGCAAACCTCCACTTTGAGGAAAAAGCCGGCACATTACTGAGGCGGCCGCCGCGCGTGATGTCACGGTTTCATGTGATCGCAATCACACGATTCCGGCGAACTGTGGTGTAATTCAATGTTATCGGGATTCTATGTCAGACGACCACAACAAGTTCGTTCTGGAACGCGGTGATTTTCAGCACCTCTTCGACACCTTAGCCAAAGGAGGTTATCGAATCGTTGGACCCACGGTCCGCGATGGCGCGATTGTCTATGACACGCTAAGTTCCACGGCTGATTTGCCTGCCGGATGGACAGACGAACAGAACGGCGGGACATATCGCTTGCGTAGACGCGATGATCACGCCCTGTTTGGCTACGCGGTTGGACCGCACTCCTGGAAGAAATTTCTGCATCCGCCGGTTGCACGACTGTGGCAGGCGACCCGCGAGGGAAATGGTCTTGAAATTCGGGAGGAGCCGCGCGAGAGCCCCAAGATGGCGTTTATCGGAGTGCGTTCCTGCGAACTGCACGCAATCGCCATTCAGGACCGGGTATTCATGCACGGGCAGTATGTTGAAGCGGGCTACAAATCCAGACGAGAACAAGTTTTTATCGTGGCGGTGAACTGTGGGCAAGCGGGTGGTACATGTTTTTGTGCTTCTATGAACACCGGACCGAAGGCAACTTCTGGTTTTGACGTTGCCCTGACCGAAGTTCTGGAGGACGGCCACCATTATTTCCTGGTGGAGGCCGGCACAGAATGTGGGGCCAAGGTTCTACAGGAGCTTCCTCACAGACCCGCCGCGAAAGCCGAAGAGGAAGCGGCCGAACGCATTTGCGCAAGAACAGCACAGCAAATGGGCCGGAAAATGGACACGGTGGATATCAAGGAACTGCTCTATCGAAACTACGAGCACCCTCGGTGGGACAACGTCGCCGCACGCTGTCTGACTTGCGGCAACTGCACCATGGCCTGTCCTACCTGTTTCTGTACGACCGTGGAAGATGTTACCGATCTGACGGGTGAACATGCGGAACGCTGGCAGAAGTGGGATTCCTGTTTCACCATGGACTTTTCCTATATTCATGGCGGCAGCATTCGTTCCACACCCAAGTCCCGCTACCGCCAGTGGATGACTCATAAACTTGCGACCTGGATAGACCAGTTTGGCAGTTCGGGCTGTGTCGGATGCGGCCGCTGTATCACCTGGTGTCCGGTTGGCATTGACATCACCGAAGAAGTAGCCGCCATCCGAGGAATGAAGAAGGACGACGACGATGGAAACACTACAGAACCTGCTGGCTGAGCATCCCTTCGCCCAGGGCTTGGAAGAACGTCACCTGGCGCTTCTCACGGGCTGTGCCTCCAATGTTCGTTTCGACACCGGGCAGGTCATCTTCCGCGAGGGAGAAGAGGCCAATCAATTTTATCTGGTTCGCGAAGGTAACCTGGCGGTGGAACTGCATGCGGCTGAACGCGGTCCGATCACAGTGCTGACCGTAGGAGCCGGGGAGGTGCTGGGTTGGTCATGGCTCGTTCCGCCCTATCGCTGGCAGTTTGACGCGCGCGCCCTGCAACCTACCCGGGCAATTGCATTGGATGGAAAGTGTCTCCGGGCGAAGGCCGAAAAAGATCACGACCTTGGTTACGAACTGCTGAAGCGGGTTGCTCACATTATGGAGGAACGCCTGCAAGCTACCAGGCTGCAGCTACTGAATGTCTATGACGTCCACTCTTGAGGACCAGACCCGCCGCGTCCCGGCGCACCCCATGGTGCCAGAGCCCTGGCGGGTTCGGCGCACGCAACGGGAGACGCACGATACCTTCACGCTGGAACTCGAATCGGCGGAGGCCCGGGATGGATTTCATTTCCTGCCTGGACAATTCAACATGCTCTACCTGTTCGGCGTGGGCGAAGTGCCAATCTCCATAAGTGGGGACCCCAACAAGCCCCAAAAGCTCGTGCACACCATTCGCGCTGTGGGTGCCGTGACGAAGGCCATGCGTGCGGCTAAACGTGGAGACCCGCTCGGGGTCCGTGGTCCCTTTGGAAGCTGCTGGCCCGTACAGGAAGCCGCCGGCAGAGATGTTCTGATCGTGGCGGGCGGCATCGGGCTGGCTCCCTTGCGGCCAGTGGTGTACGAAATATTAGCCAAGCGCAAGAACTACGGGCAGATTGCCCTTCTTTACGGGACGCGTACACCTGCTGACATGTTGTACGGCAAAGAACTCGAGCGGTGGAGCAAACGCACTGACCTTCAAGCCCATGTCACCGTCGATCGTGCCGCCGGGACATGGTCTGGCAACGTTGGAGTCGTCACCACCTTGATCTCCAAAGCACAGTTCAACTCCCGCAATACGGTGGCGATGATCTGCGGGCCCGAGGTAATGATGCGGTTCACAGTGCGGGAACTCCAGCGGCGTGGAATCGCACTCGAAAACATTTACATTTCAATGGAGCGCAACATGAAGTGTGCCGTCGGTTTTTGCGGACACTGTCAGTTTGGCCCCACCTTTATCTGCAAGGAGGGCCCGGTTTTTCGCTACCACCGTGTACAGGAACTGCTCGCGATAAGAGAGCTCTGACATGAAAACGCGCCCCAAACCCAAACTTGCGGTCTGGAAGTTCTCCTCCTGTGATGGATGCCAGTTGAGTCTGCTCGATTGTGAAGACGAGCTGCTTGCCCTTGCGGGTGAGGTGGAAATTGCCAACTTCCCCGAGGCCTCGCGCGCGGTAGTCAAAGGCCCCTACGATCTTTCGTTGGTCGAGGGCTCGATCACGACGCCGCATGATGCCGAGCGCATTCATCAGGTGCGGCGAGTTTCGAAGTTCCTCGTGACCATCGGCGCTTGCGCTACCGCAGGCGGCATCCAGGCGCTGCGGAATTTCAAAGACGTTAAGGAATTCATCTCCATTGTCTACGCTACGCCGGCCTACATTGACACTCTGAACAAGTCCACCCCGATTGCCGATCACGTGCGGGTTGATTTTGAGCTGCGCGGCTGCCCTATCAACAAGCATCAGCTCGTCGAAGTGATTAGCGCGTTCCTGCACGGACGCAAGCCGAATACGCCAGCGCATAGCGTCTGCGTCGAGTGCAAGCAACGAGGAACTGTGTGCGTGATGGTGGCGCACGGCACGCCTTGCCTGGGCCCGGTGACTCACGCTGGTTGTGGCGCGATCTGTCCCTCGTACAACCGGGGTTGCTATGGCTGCTTTGGTCCCATGGAAACCCCAAATACGAAGTCGTTGAGCGGCCGGTGGACCGGGCTGGGGGTAAAGGAACAAAACCTGCTGCAGGTTTTTCGCAGCTTCAATGCGTATGCTGAGCCGTTCCGCCGGGAAAGCGAGCAGCATGAAGACTAAGACCATCAAGGTTGACTACCTGGCCCGAGTTGAAGGCGAGGGCGGCCTCTACGTCAAGGTCCGCGACAACCAGGTGGTTGACGTCAAGCTGAAAATCTTTGAGCCGCCACGTTTTTTTGAAGCCTTCCTGCGCGGCCGCAATTTTGCTGAAGTTCCAGACATCACTGCGCGGATTTGCGGCATCTGCCCCATCGCGTACCAGATGAGTGCCGTCCACGCGATCGAGAACGCCTTCGGCGCGAAAGTCGACGGTCAATTGCGGGCGCTGCGCCGGCTCATCTATTGCGGCGAGTGGATCGAAAGCCACACCCTGCATGTCTACATGCTGCACGCGCCTGACTTCCTTGGCTATCAGGATGCCATCCAGATGGCGAAGGACCACGCCAGCGTGGTGCAGCGGGGCCTGCAACTGAAAAAGGCTGGCAACGAAATCGTTACCTTGCTGGGCGGAAGAGAAATTCATCCGATTAATGTTCGCGTCGGTGGTTTTTATAAGGTGCCGGCGCGCAGCGAACTGGCGGTCCTGGCGGAGCGGTTGAAGTGGGCGCGAGAGGCAGCTCTGGAAACGGTGCGCTGGACCGCGAGCATGCCGTTCCCGGACTTCGAACAGGATTACCTGTTCGTTGCCCTGAGGCATCCCAACGAATATCCGTTTAATGAAGGGAGGCTGGTGTCGAATCGAGGACTGGACATCGGGATTGAAGAATACGAGAACAACTTCACTGAGGAACATGTCCAGCACTCCAACGCACTGCACTCGGTGCTAAAGCAACATGGGCCCTATTTTGTAGGCCCCATGGCTCGTTATAGTTTGAACTTCGACCGGCTCTCACCCCTGGCGCAGGAAGCCGCCCGCAATGCTGGCCTCACGCCTGTCTGCCGAAATCCCTTCAAGAGCATCGTTGTCCGCAGCGTCGAAATCCTGTACGCCTGCGATGAGGCTCTGCGCATCATCGCGCAGTACGAGCCGCCGGAGAGGCCGGCGATTAATGTTCCGGTGCATGCCGCCAGCGGCTGCAGTTGTACGGAAGCGCCGCGCGGTATTCTGTACCATCGCTACCGCGTGGACGAGCAAGGCGCCATCCTCGATGCGAAGATTGTTCCCCCGACCTCACAGAATCAGAAGGTCATCGAACAAGATCTGTCGCAATTCGTCCCCAAGTTCCTCACGCTTCCCGAAGAGGAGCTGGGGTGGCGTTGTGAGCAAGCCGTGCGAAACTATGACCCATGCATCTCCTGCGCTACACATTTTCTCAAGCTCGAAATCGATCGCGGATGAGCGCGTAAAGCGGGCTGCGAATGTTTGGGTTGCGGGCCCTGTGGCAATAGAGCTCGGGAGAGGCTTCTACTGAATTGAGCGACGTGACTCAATCGGCAAAAGTTCTTGTGATTGGCATTGGTAATGCGTATCGCCATGACGATGCCGCCGGGCTAATGGTCGCTCGGTGCCTGAAAGAGCAGACCTTGAGTTCCGGCGAAGTGCATGAACAAGCCGGAGAGGGAACGGCCTTGATGGAGTTGTGGAAGGGCGCCGAGCGCGTTGTCGTGGTCGACGCAGTTCAATCCGGGGCGGTCCCGGGATCGATTCATCACTTCAACGCTGGTCTGCATCCGTTGCCGGCCCCGATATTTCGGGACTCGACGCATGCATTCGGGCTCGTCGAGGCTATTGAGCTTAGCCGTGCGTTGAATCAGCTTCCGTCCAATTTGGTTATTTACGGCATCGAAGGCCAGAACTTTGACGTGGGCACCGGACTCTCGGCCGCGGTTTTAGGCGCGGTAAACGACCTGGCGGAAAGACTGCGGCAAGAAGCGCTCGGAGAAAAGGTAGGCTAATTTCACTTGCATAAATTCAGATTATGGTTGGCGATCCATCGTGCAAAGCGGCAGATTAAGGAATTCGCACAGCATCGTTGCCCCGGTGCCGATGTACTCAGCAAGACAGGTGCGATCCACATTGATCCTCGGCATCTAGCCATCTGGATTACGACGAAGACTGACGAAGAACGCGATTCGCTGCGTCGGGACCTGAGCCTTTACCAGCAACTCTGCAATGCACTACTGCGGGCCGGTTACCCCGCGGATGCGGTTCCCCTTATCCATTTCTCCATTGAGTCACAGGAAACGGTAGATCGGGAGTACGGAGGTCACTGGTCGGAAGCTATCGAGATGCCTTGAACCTGTGGAAATGATACTGACCCACTACCGGAATCCAGCCCTGCTGGACGCGCCTGGCAGCTGGTGGTATTTTCTGGTGTTGAATGGCGTGGGCCGTCTGTACTCGGGCCAGGATGAGATTTCCGTTTCGTGAGAAGTCGCTCGGCGTTTGTTTTCCGAGAGCCATGTGAGAGAGATCGACTGTTGGCAGGTGCCCCATGAAACTCGCTGACACGATTGAATCGGTGCTAAAGAATAAGGGAGATAGCAGAGTTCTATCTGTGGCGCCCGGCCAGTCCGTCTATGAAGCAGTTGAAAAGATGGCCGAGAAAGGCGTTGGCGCATTGCTTGTCATTTCGGAAAATCGGCTGGTCGGCATCCTGTCGGAACGTGACTACGCTCGGAAAGTAATTCTCAAGGGCCGCTCCTCGAAGGAGACTCAGGTCCACGAGATAATGACCAGCCCGGTGATCTTCGTGACTCGGCAGAATACTGTGGATGAGTGCATGACCATCATGACCAGGCATCATTTTCGTCATCTTCCCATCGTGGAAGGTGACTCGGTAGTCGGGGTGGTCTCGATTGGCGATCTGGTGAATTGGATCATCTCGGGTCAAGCACAGACCATCCAGGAACTGGAAGGCTACATTACGGGAAAATATCCTGGCTAAAGAGCCGCAAGTTGCCCCCAAACAGTCCGATCAATATTCGCCTTTCAGGTCCGGGCGAAGCGCCCCGCATCGTGAGAAGGCTAGCTATTCGTCTGGAAGGCTGCAACCGCCTCTTGATCAGTTTCGTACGTCTTGAAGACCGTGTTTAGCCTTGTCCGGTGAAGCAAGTCAGTCACGCGCTGATTGGGACGAACTAGTTTGATCTCGCCGTGCCGGTTCCGGGTTGACGCAAGCACCCCAACCAGTGTGCCTAAGCCCCCGCTGTCGATGTACTGTACACGACTGAGGTTGATGACAATCTGCTGGGTCCCCAGGAGGATGTTATTTATTCTCTCGCGGAAGGCGGCGGTCTCGTCGCCAAACACAAGGCGTCCAGCGCAATACAGAATGATCACGTCGCCCGAAATGTCTGTCTCCATCTTTAGCG
>JBGQIG010000132.1:0-7650 GCA_041498365.1 Terriglobia bacterium
CAGGATCCGTTTGTCCGCCGCATGAAAGAAAAGTTCGGAGCGGAGATTCGGACGATTATTGATTATAAGGAAAAGCGGTAGGTGGCGGTCGTCGGGGCTGAGGAGAGTGTGTCACAACCTTTTCTTTCGCCCTTTCAGGGCTGTGTCATTTCCCTCTTTCACGGAGCTTCACGCTTTGGGAGTTTTTCGGCAGCAGGTTTTCGGCGAGCGTTTTTCGACAGCCCTGGAAGGATGCGTAGAAGGTTGGCAGAGAGAGGGCTGAGAAAGTTGGGGACCTAGGGGATGAGCGGATTCAACCTGCAGGAACTGATGTCGCAGGCCAAGCAGCAATATGAAACGCTGCAAAGGAAAATGGAGGAAACCGTGGTCGAGGGTTCCTCGGGCGGCGGCAGTGTGACGGTCAAGATGGATGGCCGCAAGCAGGTGCTGAGCATCAAGATTGATCCCGAGGCCGTGAAGGCCGGCGATCTGGAAATGCTGCAGGATTTGATCACGGCAGCGATCAACGGTGCGGGCAGGAAAGTCGACGAAGCCATGCAGTCCACCATGGGTGGAATGCTGGGCGGGATGGGAATTCCGGGACTGTAGGGATTGAGTAATTGGGAAATTGAGTAATTGAGTAAATTTGAAACCTGCGATTTCAATTACACAATTTCTAAATTCCCCAATTACACAATTTCCCTACCACTCAATCATTCTATGTCTAAATTTGCGGAGCCGATGGCACGGCTGATCGAAGAGATGAAAAAGCTGCCGGGAATAGGCAGCAAGACCGCGCAGCGGCTTGCCTTCCACATCCTGCGCTCCACCGACGAGGACGCGGAAGCCCTGGCAGCGGCGGTTCGCGACGTCAAAGCCAGTCTGCGCCTGTGCTCTCTCTGCAACAACATCACCGATGTCGATCCCTGCGCGTACTGCAGCAGTGCCACCCGGAACCAGCGCATGGTGTGCGTGGTCGAAGAGCCTACCAACATCGCCGCCATTGAAAAAACCAAACACTTCAACGGCGTCTACCATGTGCTGCATGGCTCCATTTCTCCCTTGCACGGGGTGGGGCCGGACCAGTTGCGGATTTCCAACCTGATGCGGCGAGTGGAAGATGGGCAGGTGGACGAGGTGATCCTGGCGACCAATCCCACAGTCGAGGGCGAAGCTACTGCCACTTATCTATCGGGACGGCTGCGACGCGCCGGGCTCAAAGTGACTCGGATCGCGATGGGAATTCCCGTGGGTAGCGACATCGAATATGCCGACGAAATTACCATGCTGAAGGCCATGGAAGGCCGCCGGGAACTGTAGCGTTAGTACCTCTTTCAAGGAACACCGTGGGAAAATCTTTTCCCATCTCGTGAACCTGGAGGTCAATGAGAGCCACGCCACAACACGTCACCCGATGCTAAACCATACCAAGACAATCACTTAGCAAGTCCCACAGTAAGTGAGGGTTTAGGTTTTGCATTGGCACCGCGCTTGCAATCAGTAGCTCATGCATTTCCTTTCTTCTCTGAGTTTTAACTGGCACGCGGACGGCAGTGACATTCTGGCCAAACTGGTCGGACCGATTTCGTGGCCAGCCCGCGCCGCGCTGTGATGTAACCGCATCTCAACCGACGCCAACAGAAACCGGGCCAACCAGCCCGGTTTTCTTTTTTTGGCGTCGGGCGTCAGCCCGCAGATCTCCAAGGAACGGATGGGACCGCCCCTTTTTGACCTCGCTTAGGGCGCGTGTCCGGCTGCCCCCCCGAGCCGAGGGCGAGACGCCCTCGGGACAGCCGGCAAGATGCCGGCGCTACTTTCGCCGGGATCGGGTTCGAGGTCTGCCTTCGCCAGAAAATAGTTGGGTTCTTCCTGCGTCGGCTCCATGCCTGCCGGCCATTCGCCACCGTTGTACTGCAGCATGCGGTTCTTCCACTTGAGAAATTCAGTGATGGTTTGGGGCTCAATGCGGATTTCCACGCGACGCAGGCTGGCCAGCAGCAGATTCATCTCATAGGCCAGACCGGTGGCGGCTCGCAGGTCGCGAGCCGAGCGACGAATCGTTTCGACCTTTCGATTGCGGCATTCCAGCAGCCCCCAGCCCGACGGCAATTCCTTGGGACGGAGCAGGTGCGAGGGCGTGAGATAGAAGCGTTCACAGCCCAGTCCAAGCTCGGGGCTTTGCCGGAAGGGCTTTTCGCGATCAGCCAGAAAGTCGGCGCGGGAAATCTTGCACTCGATCAGAACCGAATGGGAGGCACGCTTCCATCCAATGGCGTCGGGCATTTCTCCGCTGACGCAGGCCTGCTCAGAGAGGACTACAGCGCAGCGATAGGCGCGCAGCCACTCGACTGCTTTTTCCACTAACTGGGCATGAGTCATGGTGTATGTGTACTCGGACGGGAGGGCAGAAGGAAGTGACTGAAGAGCTTCTAGCTTCTAGCTTCTAGCTTCTGGCTGCTAGCTTCTCGCTCTTGAGTCCTCGCACAGGTCTTGCGACTTGCCTCATTGGCTTCACCATTACCGGGAGGCGATAGACCGTTTCCAGCAGATGCCGGGCGGCGGCTACGGCCTCGGCTGTAGGGTCGCGTGGAGAATAGCCCTGGGCGGCAATGAACAGCACGCCGTTCTGGCTTTCTACTTTCAGGCGCTGAATGCGGCCATTACGGTTGGTATCGAATGCGTTTGCCAGGCGGAGGATGGCAGCCAATCGAAATACTTCCTGCCTTCGGCCTGGGGACAAGCCCCGGAAAATTCTCTGTCCGGGCCGGGGCAGCGCTCCACGATGATAGCGGGCGACGATACCAGCCATCTGCAGGTCTTGTTCGCGCCATCCCAGAGGAGGTGCCAGGCGACGAATCATCCGGGCGGAGACTTTATGGTGGCCCTTCTCTCCCTTGGACTTGCCTACGTCGTGCAAGAGCGCGGCGGCTCTTAGAATGGCGCGGTCCTGAGTCGAAAAACCTGAAGGTTTCCCGCTCTCCGCCAATCCGTCATATAGTTGCAGCGCAAGCCGGGCGACGTGCATGGAATGTTTAAAGTCGGGATCGAGGAACGAGGCCCAGAGCTTGAGCCGAAGCAACGCAGCGGATTCGATCTGCTTCCGGTCCGGTAGTTCGCTGCGCCAGACGTGCCAAAGCGAATCTTTGCCCATCATCTTCTTGCGGTAGGTCTCAATTCTCCGGGCACGCTCCTGGTTGATTCTGGCCTGCCAATGCGAGCGTGCCTGGTCATCGGGAAAGACATGTGCTGCCTTGGCTGTGGACCACAGGACATCGAGATCGTGGACCTCGCCAAGCACATCCTGCATCTTCTTGAGATCGTCACTCCAGGTGGCGTGCTGGTCCGGCAAAAAATTTTCCACGATGTAGCGGAATCGCTTAAGCCCGATGCGCAGCCGGTGAAATCCCACCTGGGAGCGGTTGTGCAGCGCCTGGCGGTGCAGCTTGTGAGCTTCGGTCCAGCGCTCGAGAGCGAGATGTGTAAAGACAAGACTGCCCGGCTGAAATCCTGCCATTTTGCGGGGCAATGATCGGCTCCACTTCTGCCACTGCTTGTGATCGAATTCTGCGAGAGCCTGGAGCGCTCCCTGTTTGAACTGGGCTTCGCGACCGGCCAGGAAATGCAGCAGCGGTCCGGCTACCGGGTCGCCTGGGCTGTCCAAAGAGTGCACCCACTCTTGCATGACGTGCAGATCGCGCAGTTCGCCCAGCCGCCGGAACAGGCGTTTACCGGCTTTCTTCATTTCCTTCCAAGCCGGGTCAGGATAAATGGCGGCGATGCCGTCAGCCATGGAGCAGCAACGGCGGAGAGCCACCCGCAGGTCGTGTACGGGGTCAGGTTCGAAGTTCAGGCTGGCGCGGTCGCACTCTTCTAGTACGCGCCGCATCCAGAAGGCAAGACCGGCTTTCTTGTGGAAACGCTTCGTCGGTGCGATTGCCGCGGGCAAGCGATCTCCAACTAGGACCAAATTACTATTTCCGCCACGCGAGCTCATTGATTCCGGCACGGTAGCAGTGGCCAGCGAACCGGTCGAGTTCCGATGATTCATGGGTTTCGTCGCCATGGTTGGGGTCACCATTACCAGAAACCAGCCGCACCGATTTCGCGCCGCAGCGGTGCAAAGGGTTGTGCCTGGGCCGCCGACGGCGGGTCTATGCCCAACGTCCAGCGGCGGTATTACCTCCGTAATGTGTATCTTCTCACGATTTCGCATTACCCTTAGCGGGTACCAGAGAGTTCGAGGAGCCGCGTATTCTCACGGCAGACACAAACAAAGGTAGCCGAATCGCGTCCGCAAGGGCGTTTGTCCACAGTCTGAACATACTGGTGAAGTACGTCCGCCTGTATGGTCTGGACCACAAGCGCACCGAGGGACAGTTCGTCATCACCTGGAAGGAACTGCAGGATGGCCTACCCAAGGGGTCGGATGGGTCCTTTCTGCTGGGAGTCTCAGAAAACAAGCTGCTGCTTGATGGCATTCCGCTGGAGACAGGACAGGCGGAACGTAGCTTCGCCCAACTGTTGACCACCGCGGGTTTGGCCAGCATTCATTTTTCCAACCAGGTCACGAAGGATGAATTTGTCCAACTGGTGCGGGCCTTCGCCATGGGTGGATCCCGGGCGCAAGACGTGGTCAAGGAGATCAAGAGCACCTTCGGTGACAGCAAGACCGCTTCGATTCGCATCAACGAGGTAAAGTTCGTCGCTGCCGATCCGTCTACCGGCGAGGTGAGCATCGCAGCCCAGATCGCAGCCCAAACGCTGGGCCCGGAATTCAAGCAGTGGCTCAATGATCCCCAGAAATTATTGCAACTGATCGCAGCCGCAGAGGGGGCCAAGAGCGGAGCCCCGGGCGGTGCACCCGTAGGCAGCGTTCCGAATACCGGCCCCGCGGGCGAGGGCACCGTTCCTGTGCCCGGCGGCGGGACCTGGGCCGGAGGCGTCGTGCCCCTGCAGGAAGAAGAGGTCATCCAGACCATTCGCCTGCTGACCCGGTTCGGGGAAGTTGGTGGCGATCCCAGCGGCGATACAGAGACACTGCAGAAAGAACTCAGCGCGGTTGACGCCAATACCAAGGTCAACTTGCAGCAGTTGCTGGGAAGTCTGGCGGCGCAGGCTTCCGTGGAACAGTCGGACAACACGCCCCTGCTGATGAAAGCGGCCGAGCATATGGCCATCCGCTTCGCCCTGGAACGCTTCCAGAAGGGCGAAGTGAAGGTCAATGCGGTGCACCAGATGATGGAGCACATGAGCCGGCAGATGGACACGCTGCGCCAGATTTTGAAGCTCCAGGAAGACAAGATGAGCAAGGCCGGCATTCTGGTGGAATCGCATGCCGACATCCTGGACCGGATGTTCTGGGCGGAAGTGCCGGAAGCGGGCAAGAAGAGCGTGTTGCTCTCGCACGAGGCGCCCTGCGTGCCTCCGCGCAACGTGCGTCAGTTCGTGGAAATCCTGCTCGATCGCGGCGACAAGGAAACAGCGGTTGCCATCCTGCAAAACTACCTGAACTGTTTGGATGCCAAGGACCCCGAACCGCGGCGCAAGATCGCGACCGGCATCAGCCAGCTGGCCGACCTGTTCGCGGCAACCGGCGGGGAATTGATGGCGATGTCCATCCGCAAAATAGGCGAGCTGATGGGCAAGGAGTCGGACCCCGACCTGCAAAGCATGCTCAGCGCCGCCTTCGTACGCCTGAGCACAGAAGCCAGCGCCCATAAGCAGTTTGGCGCCTTGAACGAACTCTGTATTGCGATGGAGAGCATAGCCCGGCAGCGGCCGGTGCTGGCCACCGAACTACGCCCCAGGATCGGGGTGGAAAACCGTTTACCCGAGTTCATCGAAGAGGCCATGTACCTGCCGCAGCTCCCTGCCGACCTGGTTCAGGTGCTGCGCCGGACCTCGCAAGCGGCGGTGGAACATCTCTCCGACCGATTTTTCCGCTGCATGCGGCGTGAAGAGTGTGACCGGATCGTCGACATCGTGAAAGAACTAGGGCCGCCCGCCATGCAGCAGCTTCGGGAAATCATGCGCACGGGCCAACCCCGCCAGTCAGCTTCGGTAGTCGGCCTGTTGAGCCGCCTGGATGTGCCCACTCTGCTGGAGCTGTTGCCCACGCGCCTGCCGGAATGGAACCGCTTCTACCACGATGTGGTCGTACGCCAGGTGGCTTATGGCGCAGCCCACGATCGTGGACGTTCGCTGCTGGAGCTGCTGGAAATTCTGGACCCGCTGGTGCTGCCGCAGGCGATCGACGAGATCGGCATGAGCGGCGATCGTACGGCGGTTCCGCCGCTGGTGGTCATGGCCGAAACGGGTGAAGCCCAGGGACGGTCCCCGCTGTTGCAGTTGAAGGCGGTAGAGTCGCTGGGCCGGCTGCGGGAAAACGATGCCGTGCCGGTGCTGCGCAGCCTTCTGGAAGCGAAAAAGATGTGGAGGTGGAGCAATCACCGGGAGTTGCGCATAGCCGCCGCGCAGGCCCTGGTCAAGATCGATCCTCGCTACGGCAGTCAGATCATGTCCGAAAGCGGGCTGGAACCCGGAGAACTGGCCATCGCCCCGCTGGATTCGGCGCCAGCCTGTCCGTGGGTAAGGCAGCGGCGCTATGAGCGGATCGTGCTGCGGAAAACTCTGCAGGCGACCATCAGCAGTTCGTGGGGGAAATCCAATATCCTGATTCGCGAATTGAGCCTGGGCGGTGGTATGGGCACCAAAGAGGACAATCTTCGCGTGGGCTCGGAAGCTAACATCGACATTGCCGCCGGGGTCCGGCGGGTTCGCGGGCAAGTGCTGCTGCGGCGCGCACGAGTCAACGAAGTCGGCTTCGAGATCGTCAATACCGACCTGGAGAGCCGCTACCGGCTGCGGCGCCTGTTGATGGACTCTCTGGAACACTCACCCGGAACCAGAGAAGGGGAGTGGGACGGTCAGCGCAAGGTACAAGCGACGTAATCCGAAGTTATGTGAAAGAAAAGCCTCTGCGTGAGCAGAGGCTTTTTGCCTTTTGCTGAACTCTTCATTTCACCTTGGCAAAGATAATAACCAACGTGTAAAGCGCCAGCGACTCGATCAGGGCCAGACCGAGAATGAGCGCGAACTGGATGCCCGAGCGCGCCGCCGGATTGCGGCCCAAAGCTTCAGCGGCTGCGGCAGTAGCCCTGCCCTGCGCCAGGCCGCACACGGCGGAAGCAATCGCCATCGAGAACCCGGCTGCGATGGCTACCCAGTTGACCGCGCTGGCAGCTTCCCCGCCCTGCGCAAAAACCGGCACTGCCAGAAACATAAAGGCCAGCGCCATGAACAAATAGCTTAACAATCTACGCATTGTGTTTCTCCTCGTATGAAGTCCCGCCAGTGGGTGGTTGACGTCATCCTCGTACAGACGCCCTCACGCTGAACGGGTTAAGGCCAGTGGTCAGTGGTCGGTGATCAGTGGATTTCGCTGGCCACTGATCACCGGCCACTAGCCACTGTTTTCAGTGCTCCTCCGCCACCGCACCCGACAAGTACACCATGGTCAAGAGCACAAAAATGTACGTTTGCAGCAGCGAAACTCCGATGTGCAGTCCCAGAAAAATGATGGGGACACCGATCGGCACCAGCGAGAAAAATACCCAAGTCACCATGTCGCCGGCAAACATGTTGGCGTAGAGCCGCACGGTCAGCGAAAGC
>JBGQIG010000133.1:0-7649 GCA_041498365.1 Terriglobia bacterium
AGATTTTAGATTGGTATTGAGCAGGACATCCTCCTTAACAACCGAGACTGCCAATCTAAAATCTACGATCTGAAATCGCCGTTTCCTTGCTCCTTATATCACCATTTCGCCCAACAGGCTGTTGGGAAAACTCCCGGTGGTAACCACAGCGATATAGCTACCCACATCGGGAGTTACGCCTCCCGGGACCGTGAAGTTTAGCACTTTGTTCTGGGACGTCCGCCCGATCCACTGTCCCCGGGCCTCGTTCTTCCCTTCAACCATTACCTCAAGGACATGACCAAGATGCCGCTGATACCGTCGCCTTTGGATGTCCCGCTGTTTCTCCTGCAAGACCGTCAGCCGGCGGGCCTTTTCCGCGTCCGGGATCGCATCCTCCAGCTTCAGAGAGGGTGTATTCGGCCGCGGTGAATACTTGAACCCGAAAACGCTGTCGTACTCGACTTCATCCAGCAGAGCCAGAGTCTGCTCAAAATCCGCTTCGGTTTCCCCGGGAAAGCCGACGATAATGTCCGAAGTGATACTGATTTCCCGTCTGGCCGCTTTCATCCAGGCGATCCGCTCCAGGTACTGCTCCCGGGTGTAGAGCCGCTGCATGGCCTCAAGCACCCGATCGGAGCCGCTCTGCACCGGGAGGTGCACATGGTCGCAGAGCGTCGGAACCGATTCGATGGCTTCCACAATGTCCCGGACAAAATCTCTGGGATGGGAAGTCGTGAACCGTACTCGCCTGATTCCACCAATCTGGCCCACAGCCGCCAGAAGCTGGGCGAAGGTTCTCTTTCCCGACGGGTCTTTGTAAGAATTCACGTTCTGCCCCAAGAGCTGGACCTCGGTGTAACCCAGATCGGCCATTTGCCTGGCCTCGGCTAGGACGGAATCGGAAGTTCGGCTACGTTCCTTGCCGCGAGTGAAGGGCACCACGCAATAGGCGCAGAACTTGTCGCAGCCTTCGATGATGGTGATGTAGCCACGGTGCGGATTGGTGCGCGCGGTGAATTCGGTCTCGAAACATTCGTCGGTCTCGCGGTCATCTAGGCCGGTAATGCACTGCTTCCCTGCCTCGAGCTGCACTAGCATTTGCGGCAGATTGCGGTACGATGCTGACCCGCACACCAGCGAAACGTGGGGGGCGCGCTCGAAAATCTTCTCACCTTCCTGTTGCGCCACGCAGCCCAGCACGCCGAAGCGCTTACCTTGCTTCTGTAGTTTCTTGTAGTCGGCCAGGCGGTGAAAGACCTTCTGCTCGGCTTTGTCCCGAATAGAACAAGTGTTGTAGAGGATCAGCCCCGCCTCTTCCACGGTGGGGACCTGGCGGTAGCCCTGGGCCAGGAGCGTGCCGACGACCTTCTCCGAATCGTGCACGTTCATCTGGCAGCCGAAGATTTCCAGGTAGAAGGTTTTTTGGGCATCGGCCGACATTACGACTCAAGTATAACGCCATGTGGGCGCGAGCGTCCCGCGCGTGCTCCCTGCGATTCTCTGCCTTGCACAGGCTTCCTCAGTTTTTCCACAATTGGACCCCTCTGAAAGCCTTGCCAGACAGGCGATCTCGTGGGTCAGCGATCATGTCAATTGATTTGCACCCGCCGGGCGCAGTGCGTTGAACGGTAGTATCATACGGGCCGTTGACAAAAATTTCTTTAGGACTAGAATACGCCACGATTTCTGCCTGTAAAATTTCATTCCATGAGCTCTCAACTTCTCGACTCCGTTCTGTTGCAGACCGACTTCCCGGAACTTGAACTCCACGCCAGCGGCAAGGTGCGCGATGTTTACCGGCTGGACGAGGAGCGTTTGCTGTTCGTGGCCACCGATCGCATTTCCGCCTTCGACTACGTGCTCGCCACAGGCATCCCTCACAAGGGGCGGGTGCTGACTCAGATTTCACTTTTCTGGTTTGATTTTCTTCGCGACCTGGTACCAAACCATCTTATTTCCGCCGAGGTAGGCCAATATCCAGCAGTGCTGCAGAAGTATGCCGACCAGCTGCGGGGCCGTTCGATGATCGTGACCCGGGCGGATATGTTTCCCGTGGAATGCGTAGTGCGCGGCTACATTTCCGGATCGGCCTGGAAAGAGTACAAGACCACGGGCCAGGTCTGTGAAATTGAACTGCCCAAGGGCCTGCAGGAATCAGACCGGCTGCCGGAACCCATTTTCACGCCCGCCACCAAGGCCACCGACGGTCATGACGAGAACATTTCCTTTGCTGAAATGTCCCGGATTGTCGGGTCGGAATCAAGCCATCGGCTGCGGGATATCGCCCTGGCAATCTATGTCAGGGCCGCGGAGTACGCGCGGCAAAAAGGAATTATCATCGCGGACACGAAGTTCGAGTTCGGACGCACCCCGCACGGCATCACCTTGGCGGACGAAGTGCTCACTCCGGACTCTTCCCGCTTTTGGCCGGCGGACAAGTATGCGCCCGGCCGCACGCAGGAGTCGTTCGACAAGCAGTACGTTCGGGATTACCTGGAGGAAATTCGCTGGAACAAGCAACCTCCCGCGCCGCCTCTTCCCGCTGAAGTGGCGCGCAAGACCAGCGAAAAGTACATAGAGGCGTACCATCGGCTCACGGGACTCGAGCTGGATGTTTAACGGTACAGCCGTCCGCAGGAAGGCTGCATGAGAGGCGCGGATTGGGCCATCCTCGCGGTGGTGCTGGCGTCGACCATCCAGGCGGCATACTCGGGATTTTTCCAGGAAGCGTTTCAGATCGTAGGCCTGGTGGTTGGTTACCTGGTGGCGGCTTGGCAGTACCAGCGTCTGGCAGGCTGGCTTGAGACATATTTGAAATCGTCTTGGTTGGCGGAGAGTGCCGGGTTCCTGATCATTTTTTTTGCAGTCGCGGTGGCAGCCGGCATAGCAGGCCGGACCGCCCGCTGGGTAATGAAGCAATCGGGTCTCAGGTTCGTGGATCGGTTCCTGGGCGGGGCGCTGGGACTGCTGCGCGGCTGCCTGATCGTGGCTGTAATCGTGGTCAGCATGACCGCGTTCACGCCCACATCGCAGTGGCTGACAGGATCGGAGTTGGCCCCGTATTTCCAGGCGGTGGGGCGTGCCGCCATTTGGGTCGCGCCCGCGGAATTGCGCGCCCGGTTTTACCAGGGACTGGATTTGCTGCATCGTATACCGCAGTCGGTTCCAGGCGGCGCTGCTCCGCCCCAGTCTCCCGGGAAGTAGGAAGTCGGAAAGACTTTTTTGGTCAGCAGGCAGATTTTGACGCAAGCGATTCTTCGCGCAGAAAGTGAGATGCCGTGAGAGATCAGCTCGAAGCCCTCATTATGCAGATGTACAAGAGCAATATCCTTTATTCCGAGGCCGTGCGCGAATTCAAGAAGAAATTCATATTGACGGTTCTGCAGGAGAATAAAGGCAATCAGTGCCGGGCCGCGCGCGAACTCGGGATGCATCGCAACACCCTGAGCCGTACGATTGCAGAATTGAAAATCGACGTGCGGCAGCTCCGCGACGGGGTCAAGCGTCCGCCTCGCAGTGCCCGCCCGGTGAGTTACGAGAAGAAGGCGGCGCGCTAGAGCTGAAGTTTTCAGGTGTCAGCTTTCAGCCCTCAGCCCTCCGCATTAAGCCGGCTTCAATCCGGGAGCTGACAGCTATTTCACGTACACCCAGCAGAAAATAATAAAGGCAGCCCGGAAGGGCTGCCTTTTTTGTACCGCTGATCCCGGCCTACTGTGGCTTCCTGCGTACCGGCGGTTTCTTGGCGGGCGCTGGGGCAGCTTTGGTCAATAGCGCGCCCTTTTCCATCACCATCACGAAGGGGTTGGGAGTATAGGACACCGGTGTGCCCTCAAAATTGATCTTGTCCCCCTCTTTCGGAACCATTCTGGGCGGGATAGGACCCGGAAATGACAGGTCGATGTCGGCACGCTTCTGTTCTATGTCATCCACGCTGGCCGCCAGCTCCAGCTTACTGGGTGAAGCGCTGATGACCTGCACTTCCGCCATTTGCAGGTTCTTACCCTTCAGAGAGTTCCAAACCTTGTCCTGATCCTCCTGGGTCCCCACAGAAAGAACCAGTTCCCACTCCGCAAAACTCATCTCTTCCGGTTTCTTGGTCTTCACCAGCTCAGCCGCTTGCTGCTGCGGTGTCGGAGGAACGTACTGCGCGATGGTGAACCCGGCCGGGGGTACCGGCGTGGTCTTTGTCTGCGCCAGCAGGTCTTCCCAACCTTGATCCGAACCATGATATTTCGTATACCGGCTGCGTCCGAACTTGATGATCGACTCCTTGCCTTTCGGATCGCTCACCAGATTGGCTGCACGGGCGATGAAAAAGAGTCCATTCACATCATCGGGAGGAGTTGCGGTCAGGTAGGCAAGGGCCAGAGGATAGACGTTCTCGACGTTGTTCGGGTCAGCTTCAACTGCTGGCCGAAGATACTTTTGCGCCGACGCGTAGTCTTTCAACTGCAGCGCGGAAAAGCCGGCGACGCTATTCAGCAGCGCGGCCAACTGGGTCTTCTGCTTGGCGAAATCCGCGTCCGAGACGCCGTCCGCCTTGGCCATCTTGGCCAGGGCCTGCAGCCCACGCTCGGCATGCTGTTTGGCATCGGCCCACTTCTGGGCACCGCGCTCGTTGTAAGCCAGCAGCACCAGTCCGCGGGCATTGTCCGGGTTGACTGTGAGGAGCCGGTTCGCAGCGTCGATGACCTTGGCCTGATTGCCAGCCTGCTGGTAGGTTCCCATCAGTAGTTCCAGCGCATCTTCCTTCATCACGCTGTTGGGATACTGCGTGAGAAACGCTTCCAGCCCGCTAATCTTGGCAGCAGGATCTGACTGCTGCACCGCGCCGACGTATGCGTTGTATTCGGCGGGATCTTTGATTTCCTTCTTTTGCGGTTGAGGCTGTGCTGGGGACGTCTGCGGTTGCGACGCCTGCGGTTGCGGCGTCGCTGCACTCTGACCCGATGCCACGGTAGCCAACGCCAGCAAAAACGCCACTAGACTCGTCTTCATTCGAATCGCTCCTTAAACATGCGGGAAAACGGCGACGACATCACACCCGAGTACCACCCAAGCCAGCCGACCCGGGTCTTCCTAAAGACATCCGCGACATGCGCGCCCGCGCGACGGGCTCCGGAAGCCTGTGTAACCGTGAGAACAGCCAAGACAGCGTTTCCGGTGAGGCGGATTATAAGTATGTGCATCGCCTAAGGCAAGTTTGCTTTTACAACCTATTGTCACCTCATCTTGTAAGATGCGGGAAAGAGCGTACTCGGATGGCCCGAAAGAGCCAGCAGGAGGCGCTTCCGAGGTGATGTTCCATGCCCAAGGTAACCGAAAAATCACTGCAGGGACAGGTGGCAATCGTCACCGGTGCAGGTAGGGGTATCGGCGCCGCGATAGCCCAGAAACTGGCACAAATGGGCGCCCATACCTGGCTTTGTGGACGCCAGCGAACGGCGCTCGAAAGCACGGCTGCAGCAATCGCAGAGGCAGGCGGACGGGCAGAGATCGCTCCCTGTGACGTGACCGACCTGCGCTCGGTGGAATCCATCGCTGCACGAGTAGAGCGCGCCTTTGGCCGTGCCGACATCCTGGTTAACAACGCCGGAGTCGGCAGCTTTGCAAGTCCGCTGCACCAGATGCCGCCCGAATCCTGGGAGCAGGTCTTGAATACGAATCTACGCGGAGTCTACTACTGCATTCGCAGCTTCGCTCCCATGATGATTCGCGCCCGCACCGGGCACATCGTGAACATCTCTTCCCTGGCGGGGAAAAATGCCCTCCCCAACGGCGCCGCTTACGCCGCTTCCAAATGGGGATTGAACGGGCTCAGCTATTCGGTGGCAGAAGAACTGCGCGGCTATAACATCCGGGTGTCGGTGATTTGCCCCGGATCGGTTCACACGGAGTTAAGTCCGCACGAAGGCAAAGATCCAAAGAAGATGCTGCAACCGGAAGACGTAGCTCACGTGGTGGCCATGCTGGTCACGCAGGAACCCCAATCGTTCGTCAGCGAGGTGTTGCTGCGCCCGACGTTGAAGCCTTAGAGATTTCAGTTCGGATGGGAACTCTGCGCGCCGCATTTCACTTCTTGAACAAGTTCTCGAACGCCTGGCGGGCATCGCTCGGGCGCAGGGCGGCGGGCGTGGAAGTCTCTTTCTCAACCATCACGCGCATGGAGTAGAAGGTGCAGTCGTTGCGCTGGTCCTTCCGCGGGATTCGTTCCGGAATGGGCTGCGAACACTCAAACCGGCTCGAAGGATCAAAATATGTGCACTGTTTGCAGGAGTGGAGTTCGAAGCCGCACTTGGGACACTGCCCGACGGGATCACTGAGTGCCTGCAAAAGCGATCCGCACTGCGAGCAACGGGACACGGAGCGTGTCCCCGGCATCTGGATGGGTCGCGGACCGAAGGTATCTTTCTTGACCGGCTTCTCCGGCGCCGACTCCCTCTTCTGGGTTTTTTCGCCAGTGTCCTGGTACCCGCGCTGCCGGTACTTCCGGTCTGACAAGTTCTCCTCCCGTTGCTGCGGGGACATTGTCTCGCTTCAGCGGCCTGGCGACAAGTGGGTGACGACGCACGCGGTCACTTTCCCCGAGCCGTCTGCTTCAGGCGGAATTGTATTTCCCCACACCGGGTGCTACCATCCGAGTAGTTGTCACTCGTTGCTCGGAGGTTCGATCATGTCAGACAGAGACGGTAATAGTTTCCTTTGGTTTCTCGCGGGACTCGGTGTGGGCGCGCTGGTTGGAGTGTTGTATGCGCCGCGCTCCGGCAGCGAGATGCGTGAGACCCTGCTTTCCAAGGCGGATGAGGGCCGGGAGTTCGTGAAAGAACGCGCCCGCAAAGCCAGGGAACAAGCCGCGGATTTGGTGGATCGCGGCCGCGAAGTTGCAAAGCAGCAAAAAGATCAGTTCAAGTCGGCCTATGAAGCCGGGCGGCAGGCGTATCACGAAGCTACCGCTTCGGACAGCGGCGCATCGAAGAACCTGTGATTTCGCGCCTCTCCGCAGCGCTGCATGGAGCGGCGCGGGAATGCGGAGCAATTTTATGGACTATCTACCGATTTTTGTCGGTGTAACCGCGGCGGCGGTTGTGATCCAGGCGGGCATCCTGGTGGCCCTCTACGTGGCCGTGCGCAAGAGCAGTTCGCGCATGGAAGAGCTGGCCACCGAAGTGAAGGCCAAGGTTCTGCCTACGGCCGATACCGCGCAAGCCATGCTGGTGGAGTTGCGTCCGAAGATTGACACGATCGCGACCAACGTCAGCGAGGCCACTACCGTGGTTCGCGGCCAGATCGAACGCCTTGATGCGACGGTCAGCGATGCCGTCGACCGCACGCGCCTGCAGGTGATTCGTGCCGACGAATTGCTCAGTCGCACCATGGACCGGATTGAAGAAACCACCGACGTGGTCCACCGCACCGTGGTTTCGCCGGTGCGCCAGCTGTCCGGCCTGGTTCAAGGTGTGACTGCAGGTCTGGAATTTCTTCTGGGTGGAAAGCGTCGCCAGCGGCAGGATGTTTCTGTCCCTCAGGACGAAATGTTCATCTAGCGTCCGCACGAACTCTTCCGAGAACTGCGAACTGGAATCCGAAAACTGGTTTTCCAAAAGCTTTGTGGTCGTCGTTCCGCGCAGGGTTGTTCCGCGGCAAACGAAAACGGTCCAGACTAGACG